>NZ_JBFRFR010000076.1:0-63830 GCF_052114925.1 Bradyrhizobium sp. 2TAF36
ACGACGTCAAGGTCACCAAGGACATGCTCGATCTCGCCAGGCACATCGTCGAACAGAAAGCCGGCAACTTCGAGCYGGACAAGTTCGAGGACCAGTACGAAACCGCCCTGGTCGATCTCATCAACCAGAAGCGGGCCGGCAAGCCGATCGTGCCGAAGGATCGGCCCAAAGGCGAGAACGTCGTCGATTTGATGGACGCACTGCGCAAGAGCGTCGGCGGCGCCGCGGCCGAGACTAAGGCTCCTAAGAAGCCAGCCAAGAAAGCCAAGAAGGCGGCGGCCGGCCAGAAGGAGATGCTGATGCCCATCGCCGGCAAGAAGCCGGCGAAAGAAGCCGCCGCGAAGAAACCGGCAGCGGGGGCGCGGCGGAAGTCGGCGTGAAGTACCCGGTGACCCCGGACGGACGGTACTTCGTCGTCCGCGGCCGGCTTTGGCGGTTGGCCAACCCGGGCCTTGAAGAGGCGGAGCGATCGAAGCTGACGAAGCGGCTGATGGCGGCCAGGCGCGCGGTGCGGGATGCGAAGGCGGACGGGGATGCGGAGGCCGAAGCGGCGGCCCATCGCGCCGTGGACGATGCCAAGAGAGCGCTCGGCGAGCGAGGCCCGGTCTGGTGGGACGATGGTTCTCCCGACGTCAACCGCCACATGGCAAAGAACACGATCTACGTCGACTGGTATGCGAAGACAGGGCGGTCCCGCCCCGGAGGATCCTGAATGCCAAAAGCCGCCATCTTCGACGTCGACGGGACTCTTCTAGACTCGGTCGATCTCCACGCTCTCGCCTGGCACGAAGCCATGGTGGAGTTCGGTCACGACGTCAGCTTCGAGCAGGCGAGGAGCCAGATCGGCAAAGGCGGCGACAAGCTGATTCCGCACTTCCTCACGGCCGACGCTCAGCGCGACCACGGCAGCGAGATGGAGGAATGGCGCGGCAAGCGCTTCAAGAGCGAATACCTGCCGCTGGTGCGTCCCTTCTCCGCGGTCCCCAACCTGCTGAGGCGCGTACGCGATGCAGGGCTCCGCATCGCCGTCGCGTCCTCCGCCAAGAAGGATGAGCTCGCGAAGTACCTCGATATCGCYGGCATCGCAGACTTGGTCGACGTCACGACCAGTTCGGACGACGTGAAGGAATCCAAGCCGGCCCCCGACATCTTCGAGGTCGCTCTGGGCAAGCTCGAAATCGGAGGCGGAGACGCCGTTGCGATCGGCGACACCCCCTACGATGCCGAGGCGGCGGGCAAGGCCGGCATCCGGACGATCGGCGTGCTCTGCGGCGGGTTTACCGAAGCATCGCTGCGGCAGGCCGGATGCACCAAAGTCCGCCCCGGGCCGGCAACGCTGCTGGCCTGCTTCGCGGGTTCGCTCCTCGCAAAATAGACGCCCATGCCGCGAAAGCTGAAGACCTACCAGACCTCGCTCGGGTTCTACGATCTCGCGATCGCGGCGCCATCGATGAAGTTCGCGCTGGAAGCGTGGGGCGCCGGCAGCAACCTTTTCCATCAGGGACACGCGAAGGAGACCGACGAACCGGACGTCGTCGCCGCCACCATGGCGAAACCGGGCGTGGTGCTGAAGCGGCCGGCCGGATCGAGTGGACCGTTCGCCGAACATGCCGACCTGCCGGACCTGGAAGAAGGAGCCAAGCCGAAAAAGAGCCGCCGGCCGGAGCCGAAGCGACGAGCGGCTCCCAAGACCAGCGTCGAGGATTCGCGCAAGGCGGCCGCGCAGTTCGAGCGGGAGCAGCAGCGGCGCGATGCCGAGCGCCGCAGGGAAGAGGCGGTTCGGGAGAAGGAGCGGGCCAAGCGCGAGAAGGCGATCGCGAAAACGCAGGCGGCGCTGGACGCGGCGCAGCGTGAGCACGACGAACGGTCGGAAAATCTGGAAGCGGAGCGGCGCGACGTCGAGAAGCGCATCGAGGCCGAGGAGGCGCGATGGGAAGGCGAGCGGGAGAAGCTCAGGGACGCCCTGCACCGCGCCCGGGAATAGGCCGGCAACATCCGGTTAACCGTCTCGAATCCTCGGTCGAAATTTTTGCGTTGGCCCCTTGAAACTATTTGCGAGATTCGTAATTTTTCCGGCGTCGCCATGCGGCGATCGGGATGCCGTCAGGGTCCCGCAACTTGAGACGGGCACCGGTCGTGTCCGGTGCCGCCCAACCATTTTGCTCCTTGGAGGATCTGGCTATGCGCACTGTAGATTTTTCGCCCCTGTTCCGGTCGGCCATCGGCTTCGACCGCCTTTTCGACCTCGCGGAAGCCGCCCAGCGCGTGGGCGAGGAAAGCTATCCCCCCTACAACATCGAACGCCTCGACCAGAACCGCTTCCAGATTTCCGTCGCGCTCGCCGGCTTCAGGCCGGAAGAGGTCGATCTGACCGTCGAGCAGAACGTGCTGACGCTGGAGAGCCGCAAAAGCGACAAGGAAGAGCGGACCTTCCTGCATCGGGGCATCTCGGCCCGCAACTTCAAGCGCCAATTCACCCTAGCCGACCACGTCGAGGTCAAGGGCGCCAGCTTCGAGAACGGCCTGCTCGTCATCGACCTGCAGCGGGAGATTCCCGAGGCCAAGAAGCCGCGCCGCATCGCCATCGGCGGGGCAACCCCCAGCAACGTCACGCAGATCGAATCCAGGGCGGCCTGACCGGACACAGCTGCCAAGGATTGGATCGCCGGCCGCGCGGAAACTCCGCGCGGCTTCCCTCAACTCGTCTTCGAATGGAGCAAGCCATGCGGCCGACGACCGCTTTCGACGACAACATCATCGATCTCGACGCCGTCCTGCATCCCGGTACGGTATTCGAACATCCGCGAGACGTGGTCTCGCATCCCGCCCTCAGCCTATCCGAGAAGCGCGCCATCCTGGCGTCTTGGGCCTCTGACGCATCCGCCATCGCGTCCTGCCCTTCGCTGCGGGCGCCGGAAGGGCTGAAGGCGCCGGTGACGATCGACGAGATCCTGGAGGCGCTTTGCGCGCTGGACGGTGGTCCTCGCAATCCTCCGGGTGGCAAGCCGATGCGAATGCGATCCGTCGAGCGAGCCGCCGCCTAAAAAAATCGACGATTGCAGGCACCGAAATCGGCTGCACCGCCGCATCCTCGGTGCCTTGCTATCAGCGGCTCGACGGGCGAACGGGACCGGCTACAAGGCGATAGGTCGGCACCCACGCGGAATTCCAGGTCTCCATGGTGTCGCCGCACACCGAACACTCGAAGCTGTTCACCTCCCGGACTGCGGCCATCCCCCTCGGTCCTGCGATAGACCGCTCCGCATTTGCAGTGCCTGTGCTGGTCGGACATGTGGTCAGCCTATGCTTTCCGGCCTGCCTTGTGATGAAGTCGCTCGCAACTCGCTACGCGCGGGGCAGATCGATCTTGAACGTCGTGCCGCTTCCTTCCTTGGAGTCGACGGTGATGTCCCCGCCGTGGGCCTCCACGATCAGCTTCGCGATGTATAGGCCCAATCCGAGATGCGAGTGTTCGTCCATGTCCTGGACGTTGCCGCGCATCCAACTCTGAAAAATGGTCTTCTGGCTTTTCGCGGGGATCGGATCCCCGAAATTGTGGACGCTCACGCGCAGCGCGTCGGGATCGTCGCCGGAAATGGTCACCGTCACCGGACCGGACCCGTCGCTGTACTGGATCGCGTTGCCCATCAGGTTCGAAATGACCTGCCCCATTCGCGCCGCATCGAACATGCCGGTCGGATCGCCGTCGTGCGTGACCGTGAGAGGTTGTGCTTCGTGTATCGTTCGCATTTCTTCGGCGAGTGACCGACACAGCGCCGCCAGATCAGCCGGCGTTTTCTTGATGGGGATTTCAGTTCCGAAAGACGAACGGGTCAGATCGAAAAGATCGTCGAGAATGCGGGCAGCCCGGTCCGTCGTCCGGACTAGTTCCGAGACCATTTTCACGTGGTGAGGATCGGAGGACGTCTTCGTTCTCTCCATCCACTGCGCGGCCATGGAGGCGGCGCCGATCGGGTTCCGAAGATCATGGCCGAGAATCCCCAGAAACAGGTTCCTGGAGTTGGTGATGGTCTTCGTATAGTGCGCCACCGACTCCGTGACGGCCTGATCGATCGCTTCGTTGAACCGGGTCAGGTCCTCCAGATCGGTGCTGGCGAGGGTCTTGTTGTACGCCACCCACTGTTTGACGACGCTGGCTCGCAAGGCGCGATATTCCGCGACCATCTGATCGATGTCGAAGCCGTCGGCCAGACGCAAAGCCGCGTGGATTTCGGCGGCGCTGTTGCGTAGCGCTCCATCGCCGCTCTCGATGCCGTGCGATTTATCTACTTGCTCGGAGGATGTCTGCGGAGATTCCAGATCCGCGGCGACGAACCCCAGAATATCGACGATATGGTCCTTGAGGGCGAGCTTCGACATTCCGTCGCTCGCCGGCGTGCGCGTCTTCGCGAACGCGATCCATTCTTCGATGATGGCGGGCTGGTTCTGCCGAATGAAATCGGCCAAACGCTGATGTCGATCTTCGTTGCTCGAAGCGTTCACGCGGGGGTCGCCTTGATGTTTGAGTGTCCACCCACTCTAGCCAACTACCCGGTCTTGCGGCAACGGAACTTCCTTAAGTCGTCGCGCCCGTGAGGCGGTAGACGTCACCGGCTCTAAGGTTGAGCCGGCGGAACGTTTGCCACTGCTCGTCCGTCAATTCTTGTGCGGCCAACTCGGCTGTCCATCCCTCCGGCACGGCAGCCAGCACCAGGGTCAAGGCTTGGGAAGGTTTTGCCAAGGCGAGCCACAGTTGGGCGACGCACCGCCCGTCAAGGGATCGTCCGGCGACACTTCCACGATGGTAAACGAATTTCCGAAAGACTCGGCCATGCAGAACAACCTTGCATCGAGCCGCCGGTTTCAAGGCGGCCACTGCCGCGGGCCAGGCAAGGTCGCGGCCGATGCTCACCAACGTTTGCGCTTCCGCAGACGCCGGCAGGAGGCCGAAATACTAACGGGAGAAAAGCGGCGACGGAACCTATACCGGTGGATTCAGGTTCGCGGCGGCGGAACGGTTTCTCATCGCGGTCGTTGGCTATCTGATCCCCAGCCCAGAGGGTCTGACGGTCACCCGGCAACAGCCCCGATGATTGTGAAAGTTCGGCTCGTCGGGGAGATCCATGGATATTCGGAAAAGAAACAACGTGCACGTCACCGGTCAAGGTGATCGGCCGATGGTCTTCGCCCATGGTTTCGGCTGCGACCAGAATATGTGGCGCTTCGTGGCGCCCGAGTTCGAACAAGACTTCAATGTCGTGCTTTTCGACCAGGTCGGCGCCGGAGGTTCCGACCTATCGGCCTACGATAAGACCAAGTATTCGAGCTTGCACGGCTACGCCGACGACCTGGTCGAGATCGGACGGGATCTGGGTCTGAAACACGCGGTTTTCGTCGGTCATTCGGTCAGCGCCATGATCGGGCTTCTGGCCAGTTTGAAGGCTCCGGAGCTTTTCGGGCGGATGGTCTTGGTGGGCCCGTCCCCCAGATACATCGACGATGGCGAATACGTCGGTGGCTTCACCGAAAAGCAGATAGCGGAGCTGCTCGAGTTCCTGGAAGACAATCACATGGGCTGGTCCGCCGCCATGGCGCCTTCGATCATGGGCAACGCCGACCGTCCAGAACTCGGCGATGAATTGACGAACAGCTTCTGCCGCACCGACCCGGAAATCGCAAAGGCATTCGCGCGCGTGACCTTCACCTCCGATAACAGGAAGGACCTCTCGAAGGTTACGATCCCGACCCTCATTCTCCAGTGCAGCGAGGACATCATCGCGTCGGAAGCGGTAGGCGAATTCGTCAGAAGCCAGATCCCGGGAAGCGAGATCGTCTTTCTCAGAGCCACGGGACACTGTCCGAACCTGAGCGCGCCGGCGGAGGTCGTCTCGGCCATCAGGGCCTATGTCTGAATTCCGCCCCACCGACGAGTACAAGGATCTGTTCGAAAACGCCCCGTGCGGCTATCTCACGATGGGGCCTGACGGGCGCGTCTCGAAAGTCAATTCGACCCTGACGACGTGGACGGGTCTTGGAGCCGGCGTTTTCATCGGGCGGCGGCTCCACCAATTCCTCAACATGGCGGGTCGGATCTACTACGAAACGCACATCGCGCCGCTGCTGCGGATGCAGCGGTTCTTCAACGAATTCGCTCTGGATTTCGAGACCGTGGCCGGCGATCGGCTACCGGTGATCGCGAACGCCGTCGAACGCCGCGATGCCGATGGTGGGTTGTTGTTTACCGCGGTCGTGGTCATCAAGGCCACCGATCGCAGGCGGTACGAACGCGAATTGGTGGAATCGAGGTCGCAGCTGCAGAAGGGTCTCGCCACCGAGCGCGAGACCGCCGAACTGCGCGAGCAGTTCATCGCCGTGCTGGGACATGACCTGCGCAACCCGCTCGCGGCTATCAGCGCCGGTGCACGGATCCTGCAGCGCTCGGGCGCGCTGCAGGAGCACAAGCACCTCCGCGTTCTCGACATGATCAACACCACCGTCACTCGCATGTCAGACTTGATCGACGACGTGCTGGATTTCGCGCGTGGACGTCTCGGCAGCGGTATCGTGCTGAATCGCGACGCGACACAGCCGTTGGAGCCGATCCTCGAGCAGGTCGTCGACGAACTGCGCACTTCATCCCCGGACCGCATCATCGAGACGAGCTTCGCCATCACGGTGCCGGTGGATTGCGACCGCGCGCGCGTGGGGCAGCTCCTGTCCAATCTGGTCGGCAACGCGCTCACCCATGGAGCGCGTGATCGGCCCGTTCGCGTGGGAGCGGACACCGAAGACGGGGAATTGAAGCTGTGGGTGGCCAATGCCGGCGAGCCCATTGCTGCGGCTGCGATGGAACGGCTGTTCGAACCGTTCTTTCGCGGCGACGTCCGCGATAGCCGACAGGGTCTTGGACTAGGGCTGCACATCGCCTCGCAGATCGCGCAGGCCCACGGCGGGCGGATCGACGTGACGTCCACGACGGAAGAGACGCGGTTCGTCTTCAGGATGCCATTGACCCGGCTTGCGCCATGACGAAACGGCGTCAAAACCCACGACGGCCAACGCGTGCAGAACGCCCCGTTGTTCGATCGCTTGTCGGAAACGGAGGTCCGTTTTGACGCATCGTCAAAGTCCCGCGATCTTGATCGTCGAGGACGAATTCCTGATTCGGGAAGACGCCGCCGAGAGCATTGCGGAGGCCGGCTTCGAAGTCATCCAGGCGGGCAACGCCGACGAGGCCATTGCGGTCCTCGAGGCCCGCTCCGATATCCACGTCGTCTTTACCGATATCCAGATGCCTGGTTCGATGGACGGCTTGAAGCTCGCCCGCTTCGTTCGGGACCGTTGGCCGCCGATTAAGATCCTGGCCACCTCCGGCTTCGTGAAGGTTGGTCCCGGCGATCTGCCCGCCGGGGGCATGTTCCTGCCTAAGCCCTATCGGGGCGCCGATATGGTCGCGACGCTGCGCAAGCTGACCGGCTTCGGCTGATTTCCTAATACCGCAGCTAACGGCCGGCGGCTCCAGCAATTCGGAGCCGAACCTTTTCGGCGGACGGCGGCGTCTCCCGCGGGCATCCACGCCCGGTCCACGATCGGCGCCAACTCACTTCGAGCGAGGCATGACAGCTGGCCTGGCCGACATCGCCACGCTTCACGGATTGCGGCAGCACCGTCCCTTACGGGGAACCTAGCCTCGATTTCGGGCTTTTTCCCACATCCGCGGCGACCCTTAGCAGGACTCGCGGTTGCCGCCATTTGCGCCTGGAAACCATGAGTGGAGTCCTACACCTTGACTGACAAACGCCCTGCCACCGGCCTCGGCGCTCCTGAAAACACAACGGCGCCGGTATCATCCCCCGACTATCAGGCCGTGTTCGACGCGTCGCCTACGCCCCTGCTGGTGATCGCCCCGCCGGACTGGACCATCGTGGCGGCGAACGAAGCGAGGCTCAAGGCGACGGACACGACACGCGAGCAAAACCTGGGGCGGAAGCTTTTCGACGTCTTTCCGGACGATCCCAACCAACCCGAAGCGGACGGCGTCCGCAACCTCACTCGATCGCTGGAACGCGTGCTTGCCACCAAGAAGACCGACGTGATGCCGTTGCAGCGCTACGCCTTGAGTGACGCCACCGGCGTTTTCGTTGAGAGATGGTGGAATCCAATCAACACTCCTGTTTTCGGTGCTGATGGGGAGGTGGCGCTTGTCATCCACAGGGTCGAGGAAGTGACCGATCTGGTTCGCTTGCAGGGCGAGATGGCCGCCAATGACAGGGTGGCCCAACAACAGCAGGCCATTATCGATCAGCTTCGAAACACCGAAGCCGCGCTGCGGGCAAGCGAAACGCAGCTTCGCTCGTTGAACGCCGAACTCGAGCTTCAGGTTCTCGAGCGTTCGCACGTGCGCGGCCAAACATGGCGGCTCAGTCCGGAACTGCTGGGCGTAGCCGACCTTCATGGCGTTTTCACAAGCACGAATCCGGCCTGGAGCCGGACGCTCGGGTGGAGTGAAGGAGAGATCGGGCAACTCCCTTTCTTGGAGCTGGTCCACCCGGACGATCGCGAGGCGACGGCTTCCGCTCTGGAGACTTTAAGGCGGGGCGATGCTGTGCTTCGCATGGAGAACCGCTGCAGGACAAAGACGGGGGGATACTGCTGGATTTCGTGGATCGCCGTTCCCGAAGGCGATCAGATTTACTGCAGTGGCCGAGACGTGTCGGCATCTAAGGAACAACAGGCCCAACTTGCCGAGGCGCAGGAGGTGCTGCGCCAAAGCCAGAAGCTCGACGCCATGGGCCAACTGACTGGCGGAGTGGCGCACGATTTCAACAACCTGCTGACCCCGATCATCGGCGGCCTCGATATGCTGGTACGGCGGGAGGTGGGTAGCGACAGGGAGCGCCGTCTGATCCAAGGAGCGCTGCAGTCGGCGGAGCGGGCGAAGACCTTGGTTCAGCGGCTGCTGGCGTTTGCGCGGCGACAGCCTCTCCAGCCCACGGCCATCGACGTGAGGCGTCTTGTGAACGGCATGGCTGGCCTCATCGCCAGTACGTCGGGCCCGCGCATCGCGTTGCGGCTGGCGCTGTCGGATGATCTTCCGCCCGCCCTTGCCGATCTGAACCAACTTGAGATGGCGCTGCTCAACTTGGCCGTCAACGCGCGGGACGCCATGCCCGAAGGCGGGACCTTGACCATTTCGGCGGCCCGCGAGTCGGTGCGTCCAGGTCACCGCTCGAAGCTGCGTCAGGGCCACTACGTGCGGCTCTCCGTCGAGGATACCGGAAGCGGCATGGACGAGGCGACGCTTGCGCGCGCCATCGAACCGTTCTTTTCGACGAAGGGCATCGGAAAAGGCACGGGCCTCGGGCTTTCCATGGTGCACGGACTTGCGCTGCAACTGGATGGCGGGCTCACGATCACAAGTCGATTGGGCGAGGGGACGGTCGTGGACCTCTGGTTTCCCATCAGCTCCGTCATGGCCGGCGAGCAAGCCGGGTCTGTCCGCGGAGCCGCCGGTCGGGCAGGGTTGGGGACGGCGATGTTGGTCGACGACGAGGAGATGGTCCGCTTGAGTACCGCGGATATGCTGATGGATCTTGGCTACGACGTGGTTGAAGCATCCTCCGGCGAAGAGGCCCTCCGACTGATCGATGACGGACTTCGGCCGGATCTCGTCGTGACCGATCATCTCATGCCCGGCATCACGGGTGTTGAATTGGCCAAAGCTTTGCGCGCTCGCCGACCAAGCCTTCCATTGCTGATCATATCCGGCTACGCCGAGGAGGACGGGATGGACCCATCGTTTGCCCGATTGACGAAGCCATTTCGAAATTCGGAACTGACCGCAAGGCTCGCAGAGATGCCGGACTTTCTCGCGAGCAACGAGGGTAAGTAGCTTGCGGCTCCTTGAACGTGATCAGTTGAGCGTCGCCAACCGACCGCGGAGCTAACGGGAGAACGAATCGTTCACTGGTCGAAGAGTAGCCTCCGAACCAGCTTCCACGGGCCGCCGAGTAATTCCCAGACCAGCAGACCCGTGAGCGAACCGGGACGCGGCTCGAAGCCGTGTTCAAACGTTCGATGCAGCTGCCGCGCGGCGTCTGCGGTCGCCTTGTTCTGAATCGTGACATGCGGCCGCCAGGCCTGGCTGTCCTGCCGCGAGAATTCGCCGCCCATCCCGCCACATGCTGCGGCCCTCAACCGGTCGAGCTCTGGAGACCGGATCCGGACGGCAACACCAAAGCCCAGCAGGACGGGCTCCTCGAACAGGGGTACGGGGGCGGCGGAAAGCTCGATGGCGTCCAGGCGCCCTGTCTGCGCCGACGACAGACGGTGAAACAGCGTCAGGGGAGCCGGCAGCAGGTTCCGCTCCGGAGGAAAGTGTTCGCGACGGAGCCCGTCCAGCCAGGCGAAACTGGCGGCCTCCAACTCGGCTGTCAGGATGAACGTCCGATCCATGCGTAACCTGGTATCGCGATCGGTGCTGTTACAGCAATTTCCGTCCGGACATTCCGGGCACGTGTCGCCGACCGAATCGAGGACCTCGCGGACTTCCGCCACCGTCCGCCACGAAGGCCAGCCGGTGGACGTGACGTGCCAAATCGAAAGCGTGCTCCAGCGCGTGCGGATCGGCATGCTGCTCGTCGAACGGTGGCGGGGCGGCCCGGAGAGCGAAGCTCGACAAGCTCCGCTCTCCGGATCTTCCTTATCTGCCTTCCGGAGCCCAGGTGGTGCTGGCTCGATCAACTTGAAGCCCGGGGCGCCTTTCAGATCGTCCTTGGTTTCGTCCAAGGTCAACCTCTTCGCGGTCTTTACCGCCGTGAACGGCACGATCACGTCCTTTTCGCCTGCCCCCAGGAAGCCGCCGACGCCGATGACGAGGCCGATCTTGCCCGACTTGTCGACGAGAACGTCGTCGATGTCGCCGATCTTGCTCTCCTTCGGGTCGTAGACGGCCTGTTTATAGTAGTTCGTCACGGTCCAGCTTTCCGCCCGTGCCGCGGTCAGCACGGTCGTCGCCGCGAACGGCGGTGGTCGCCACGGTTGCCGCCAGCAGCGAGCCGATTGCGAACGATTTGTTCATGTCATGCTCCATGTGGGTTTGGCTGCATCCAACGGGATAAAAGTGGCAATTGGTTCCCCGCGCGGAACGAGGCCATGTGCTTCGCGGTTGAGGGCCCGGAGGGCACATGAGCCTTAAGCAACGCATCGAAAATCTGGGCGCCTACAAATCCTTGTTTCTGTTGGCGGTGCCGACGGCGACGGTCGAGCCCTTGAAACTGGTAGCGGTCGCCGTCGCTGGAAAGGGACACTGGGTCGCGGGGACGACCATGATCGCGTGCTGCTATCTGCTGAGCCTGGTCGTCGTCGAGCGTCTGTTCGGTATCGTCAAACCGAAGCTGTTGACCATTCCCTGGTTTGCCAGGCTCTGGAGAGCCGTTCTGTCCATACGAACATGGGCTGCCGCCTCGTTCCGTCGCTTGCGCGAAAGAGCGGGTTGACCCGCTTCGTCAATGCAGGTCGATCTCCACGGCGATCCGAACGAGGTCCGAATGATTTTTGGCGCCGAGCTTAGTCTTGAGGGTCGAGGTCGTGTTGGCAACCGTCTTGTAAGAGACGCCGAGTTCAGATGCCACTTCGGCGATCCGGTCGCCCCGACCCAGGAGCCTCAGGATCTCGAGTTCGCGCGCGCTCATCTGCGTTAGGGGGCTGGCCTTGACCGCCGCGTCGGCGAAGGTCGTGGCTTCGGCCAATCTGGGCGAGACGAAGCGTTCGCCCGCTGCGACCTTCCTGATCGCCTTCGCGAGGAGCCGCGGGTCGTCGCTCTTGGAGACATACCCCTGAATGCCCATTTCGACCGCGCGCATCACGAACGCCGGATCGTCGCTCACGCTTAGGATGACGATCTTGGCCGCCGGATCATCCCTGCGGATGCGCCGCGTCAACTCGAAGCCGGTGAGGTCGGGAAGCCTTACGTCCACGACCGTGACGTCGGGATGGTTGTATAGGTACGCCCGGTGGCCCGCCTTCGCGTCGGATGCCTCCAGGATCTCGATGGAGGGGTCCGACGTGAACAAGGCCCGGCAGCCGGTCACGACAACCGGATGGTCGTCGACGATCAGTACCCGCATGACGATCTGGTCCTCATTCGCACGTCGTTGCCTCCTCCAGTTGTGGAGAACGTCGCGAGCGCTGTATTGGTTTCGAAATAACCGAGCGTCGGTCGGACTGAGGAGCACGAAGTGCACAAGATGTGGAATGGTCTTTCCTTCCGGCAGAGGTTGTTGCTGCCGATCGCTCTGATGATCCTGAGCGCGCTGGTGTCCGGAGCGGTTGCGCTTCTCGTCTTCTCTCCCGATCAATTCGAGTACGAAAATGAACAGGAGTCCGGGTCTGCGCGCGCCGTAGCGAGAGCCCTCAATGGAGCTTTGGAAGCCTCGCGCAATCCGGAGCAGACGCTGGCCGCATTCGGCAAGGGGCTCGGGAATGCCGAGGCGATCCGATACCTTCCCGCTGGAACACGTGAGCCGGTGCCACCGTTGCGCGGGAAGGCAAGCAACGTGCCCGCTTGGTTCGTTTCCAACCTCACGATCCCCGACCTGGCGAAGAGCTATCCAGTCAACGTCGGCCCTGCACGCGCCGGCGACATCGCCTTTGTTCCGGACCTCTCCGCCGACATCTGGGAAAAGTGGATGGGCTTCGTCGCCATCCTGTCGACGGGCTCGTTGCCGATGCTCCTGGCCGCGTTCGGCGCTCACCTGATCGCCGGCAGGGCTATCGTTCCGATGGAACGTCTGGGTGCCGGCCTCGTCCGGCTGCGCGAGGGGGACTACGACACGGTTATCCCGCTCGTCGGCCCTCCTGAAGTCCGGAGATTCTGCCAGGAAGCGAATCGGCTTGCCGGGACCTTAAAGGACCTTAGTCGGGACAACCGTGACCTGCTGCGACGGCTCGTCTCGCTGCAGGACGACGAACGCCGTCGCTTGGCGCGCGAACTTCACGACGAGATGGGCCCGCTTCTGTTTGCCATCCGCGCTAACGCTGCCGCGATCTCTGACGAGGCGGGAGGCCTCAGCAGGCCCGTACAAGGCATCGTCGGCGCAGCAGAAGCCCTGCAGCAGGCCAACAAGCGGATTCTGCAGGGATTGAGCCCGCTCTATCTGGCAGAACTCGGGCTCCGCGAAAGTCTGGAGGCCCTATTGCGCGACGTCGGAAAGCAGGCCCCCGGCCTCCGCATCCGCTCACAGATCGAAGATCACCTTGACGCTCTCGACGATCTACTGTCGCAGACGGTGTATCGCGTGGTTCAGGAAGGGGTCACCAACGTGCTCCGCCATGCCGACGCGTCGACGATGGAGGTAGCGGCGAGAATCGAGGGCGATAAAGTGCTGATTGAAATCGCGGATGATGGGCGCAGAACGCCATATATCAAGTTAGGTCGCGGACTGACCGGCATGTCCGAACGCGTGCGTGCGCTCCACGGCAATCTCCAGTTGGCGCGCGAAGACGAGCGCACCATCGTGCGCTGCAGCCTCCCGATCCCTCACGACGCAGACGTTCGAGGGACCTAAACGGGAGCAGAACCGTCGGTTCATCGACCATTCAAGTCGCGCGGCCTAATCAGACCCCGCCACCGGGGACAACTGAAAGGTGGACCATGTCGGGAACTGACTTCGATCCCATCGCAATCGTGATCGATTGGTTGGACGCATGCCGCGAGCGCCGTCTCGAGGACTTGCTTGCGCTGTATGCAGATCAGGCGACGCTCGATTGCTGCACTGGAGAACGATTCGTCGGGCGGCTTGGTCTGCGTCGCTACTGGGCGGCCAAGCTGCGCGGCGCAACGTCGACTTCATTCGTGCTCGACGACGTCTATCCGGAGCAGGACTGCATTTGGCTCGACTATCGCGATTACGACGGTGCCGTTGTGAGCACGAAATTCTGGTTCGATGCTGCCGGCGGCATCGTCAGGACGCTCTGCACACCGATAGTACAGGACGGCCCAAGCTCCCAGGTGGCTTGACCATCGAACGGTCGCTCGTCGGGAAAAAGCGGCAAAATTCTATCTTGCTCAGGAACTTCGGTGACGGGTCAAGGTTCTCGCTGCGTCGCATCAAGCGGCAAGGAGAACATGATGAAGAAATTGCTGCTGATTACCGCCGCCGCTGCGCTGCTCTCGACCGGCGCTATGGCACAGTCCACCGTCGTCACGACCACGGGCACCGGACACACCGCTGCGGTGCAGATCGAGCCCGAGTATCGCACCAAGATCCGCTCCTACGTCACGGAGCATAAGATCAGGCCGATCGAGAGCCGCGAGAAGATCGTCGTCGGCGCGCCGGTCCCACGTGAAGTCGAACTCGAGGCGGTTCCCGCCGAGTGGGGTCCCTCGCTGACCAGGTACCGTTACGTTTACTCGGGCGAGCGCGTCATGCTTGTCGATCCGTCGACCCGGACCGTGGTCCAAGAGGTCGAATAGTTTCGCCGCGGCGGGCCCTGAAACGGGCCCGCCATCCGCCGACAAGCGAGCGGGGGTCCATGCCGATCATAAGATATTTCGTTTTCGTCGGCAGTGTGCTCGTCGCCCTGCTTTTTGCGATCGACCGGTACCTGCCGATGCCGCCCGAGACCGGGCATGCTTCCGATCCGGACAAGACAATCATCCGGATCCACTCGGCGCGTAGTCTTCCGGAAAAGATCGTGTTCGATACGCGGACACCGACTGTTGCGCCCGTCTTTGCAAGCGCAAATCTCATTCCCGAAGCGGTAGAACACGCCTCTGGGGATGTCCTTTTTGCAACGGCGGCAGCACCGGCCGCGGCCACAACGAAAAACGAGGCGCCGGTCCGCAAGCGTGCCGAGAACCCTCTGCGCAAAAAACCCGCGCCCAAGCCGGCGACGATCATGCCAGACCGGCGGCTGGCGTCGGAGCGGCGCGACTTCTTTGCAGGTAGCTGGTGGTGACCTGCAGCGCCTGCAAAGGGACGGGCCGCGTCCGTCTGGAGCGCGGCCTGTCGTCGTCGTGATTCACCAATGATGATGCCAGCGGTGCCGCACCACCGGATATCCGCCGCCGTAGTAGGCGTATGCCGGCCTTACGACCCGACGATACCGGTAGCCGTACGAAACTGGTGCCGAGTAGTAGGTCCTGGTGGCATAGCCTCCCCAGCGATAGGGCGCATCGTACCCATCGTCGTAGGCGTAGGGCCCGCCGTAATACCCGGCGCTGTAGTAGCCCGGGCCGCCGTAGTAGCCGTAGCCCGAGCCCCAGCCGTACGCCGAAGAGGCTACGCCGCCGATCACCGCACCCGCGATCAGTCCGCCTGCGATGCCCGGACCCCACCCGCCCCGCCAATGGGCTTCGGCGGGCGATGTCGTTGCGATCGAGCCGACGCCCAGAGCGCCGACCATGGCCGCCACCATTGCAATCTTCTTCATCGAGGTTCTCCTTTCCTAGCTACCCAGCGAACAACGGGAAAAAGCGGCAATGGTTGCCTCAGAAGAAGAGCTTTCACGTCAGGATGGCTCCTCGCCCGGGAGTTTGCCGAGAGAGATGAACAGGACTTAGACTTTGACGAATAAGCGGTGCCGTCCAACTCGATGTGACGCGTGGCGAGGAGCCGGGACGTGAACTTCCAGGTGACCRTGCTGAAGATCCTGGTGAGCTATCCCGGTGACTTCGCGACCATGGCCGACCTCAAGCGCGATATGGCGATCCTCGCCACCAGCGGCCGGGACTGGGCCGACCGCACCAAGCGCCTGGCGGCGCGCGTTCCCGAACTGGACATCTTCTCGCAAGCTTTGATCGAGCGACTCGACGGCGGCTGGCGCATTACCGGGAAAGGACGAGCCGTCCTCGCCCTCATGGAAGCCAGGCCTTCCGAAGCGGAGCCTTTCCATGGGGCAAGTGCACTTGAAGAGCCGCCAGCGGGCACCGGGCCCCGCCTTCCGCCCTCCGTACGTCTCGGTCGAACCAATCGACTTCAGCGTCGCCGCGCCGCCCGGGCGCGAGCCCGCGCCAAGGCTTCCTGACGAGCTCGGCGAGGCTTCGGCCGGGGCGTAGACAGCAAAACGGCCCGTCCGGTGCCGGACGGGCCGTTCGAGCGAGCGTATCGCTCGCTCAGTGCATGTGAACCAACCAATAGCCGGCGCCGCCGACGACGATGACGGCAGGCACGGCCCACAACAGCAATACGGGCATGATGTCCTCCTTCGGTTGTCCAAGTGAGTGTCCGTGGGCCGCTCGGGCCCTCGGGGCTTTACTGCTCGGTGCAGACCTTCGTGGTCTTCATGCCGCTCTCGGCTTCGGTCTTGGTCTTGTAGGTGCCGTTGTCGACGATGGTGGTGGTCGTCGAGGTGGGCTTGGTGTCCACGACCGTGCACTTCTTGGTGGTGGCATCGCGAACCACGTAGAACTCGGCGGCGCTGGCCGCCTGGGAGCCGAGGGCGAAGGCGGCGAGGGCGCCGCAGACGATCAGTTTTTTCATGTCCATTCCTCCAATGATTTTAAGCTACTTCGCAGTAGTAATCGCCAACCGAAATCGCGTCGGAAAGTTCCGGTTTTTCCCGATTGTGGATTCGCGTCAAAAATCCGAATTCTGACCACATCCTCTTCGCCCGCGCAGCATTTTGGCTCTAATCGTCGTGCCGATTGCCGGAATATCCCGAGTTGGAACTCAAGGCGGCAACCAAGGTTGTCTGGGCCTAACAATGAGGGAGTATCCCATGAACATGCGTCTATTGCTGGCCACTACGGCCGCGGTTGCGATCGCCACTTCCGCGTTCGCGCAATCGTCCCCCACCACCTCGAGCACGAATCCGCCGACGCAGCGTCAGCAGGATTCCAACACGACCCCGCCGCCATCGAGCACGACGTCGACCCAGTCGACGACCTCTTCAGGCAGCGCTCAGCCGGCCAACCCGTCGTCGAGCTCCGCTCAGACCCAGGCACCGGCTTCCAGCCAGAACGCATCCGGTCAGGGGGCCAACTCCGCCTCCGGCGCGAACACTGCACAAACGCCCTCTTCCGGTAGCCAGGCGCAGACCGGCCAGCCCGCGAACCAGGCGAACCCACCCTCCAGCCAGGCGCAGACCAACACGCCTTCGAACGGCAACGCGCAGACCACGAACCCGGCGTCAACCAGCAACCAGGGGCAATCGCCCACGGGCACCGGGACCACGAACACCGCCCAGCAGCCGAACAACCAGCAGAACGCGGCCGATCGCTCGTCGAGCACCAACGTAAACGCTTCGGTCAACATCAACGATCAGCAGCGCACGCGCATTAGCCAGTCGATCTCGCATCTCGATGTGCGGCCGGTCGATCGCGTGAACTTCTCGCTTTCCGTCGGGGTCGCGGTGCCGCGCGACGTGCGGCTCCAGCCGTTGCCGGCCGAGGTGGTCGAGGTCGTGCCCCAGTATCGAGGCTACAACTTCGTACTGGTGAAGGACGAGATCGTCATCGTCGAACCTTCGAGCTACCAGATCGTCGCGGTCCTCCCGTATTCCGGGCGCTCGACCGCCTCCGCGCCGGCGCGGACCGAACAGCGCAAGGTGACGTTCAGCGATCGCGATCGCGAAGTGATCCGGAAGCACGCCAAGGCCCGCCCTGTGGAGCGCGAGCGTCAGACGACGGGTAGTGCGGTGCGGACCGAGATCCGCAGAGGAGAGCGCGTGCCCGAGGGCGTGGAAGTCGAGTCCTTCCCCGAGGAGGTCTATCGCGATGCGCCGACCCTCCGCGAGTATCGGTACATCAACCGCGACAGCCACACCTACATCGTCGAGCCGCAGGAACGCCGCGTCATCGAAGAGATCGATTGATCCGGCTTGGCCGGCCGTGTCCCGCACGCTAGGTGAGGAACGATAGGCGCGCCAGCACGTCGAGTCTTCGCTCCCGGCATTGCCCCCACTAGTCGGGAGCGAAACCTGCCCCCACAGGTCGGCGACCTCGACCCATCGGTCGGGGTCGTTTGCCATCTGGCTTCTAACGAGTCCCGCCGCTTCACCCGACCTTCTTCGAGAATGAAAAGCCCTCCTCGAAGTCGGCATGATGCCAGGGCTCTCTTATGGGCGCGCATCGTTCTCGAAGGATTCAAGTGAGCCAACCCCGAATATCTTTCCTCGTCGTCGAGGACGAAGCCCTGATCCGCATGATGCTCGTGGACATGATCGAGGAGCTCGGCCACGTCGTCGTCGCCGAGGCCGGAAGCCTCGAGGATGCCGTGAGGGTCGCGTCCGATGCGGCGTTCGATATCGCGATCCTCGACATAAATTTGGGAGGCTCCAAGAGCACGCCTGTCGCCGAGGTCCTGGTGAAAAGAGCGTTGCCGTTCATCTTCGCCAGCGGCTACGGGGAGGACGGCTTGCCGGAGGACTTCAAGGATCGACCCATGCTCCGAAAACCGTTTCAACTGGACGCCCTCGATCGAGCGGTCCAGACCGTGCTCGAGAACTGAACGTGTCGGCCCGTCTAAGCCGGCGCGAGCGAGGGCCGGAGTCCGCGGCGGGATCCGCGATGGGTGCGAGGAAGGACGAAGTGGCACTGACCCGATTGAGCGCTCGCGCGCAGAACGCCGTGCGCGCTGCGTTGGCAGGTCGCCCCGCGACCTCCGAAAATCTCCGGTCACTGACGCAGCGCGACCTGTTTGCGATCTCTGGCGTCGGCCGGCGCACGCTGAAGGAGGTCGTCGGCTGGGCGGCGATGTCGGGCGTGCGACTTCCACGCGGGTAGCGCCGGTCGACACCGACCGTGGGGCGCCCTCCGCCCGATCGATGAGTTCGTTCTTTCGGTCGCGGGCCCGCTCCTCGTTCTGAGTGCCAATAAGAAAAAAGGCCCCGCTAGGGGGCCCTTTGCAAAGTCTGATTGACGAGAAAAAAATTAGGTGCGCTCAAAGCCAGCCCCGGGAATGAAAACTACTTCGGATACAAACCCCACGCCCGGACCAGCCTATGAGAGCAGCGGTTTGTTTCAGGATTATTTCGTCGAAATGAGAATCGTTGTTCCTGGCACGGAACAAGAGCGTCGAAGGCCAATGTCGCGTGCCATGATGAACGTGGAAAAAATACTTTGGCATAGCAGTTCTCACATGCCGCTTGTGGAGGTCGGAGAGACGGCCCCGGTTGGGGGGCTTTGGGGCAAGTAGACCGGGGCCGCTCCGCCAGCATCGGCGGCGATGCTTGGCAGGTTAACAATTGGCCTGCGAGGCCGGTGGTTCCAAGTGGTTCGACGCAACCGTAGATTCGTGGTCGGCCGCTCGCAGGTATGCGATGCTCGCAATATTTTCGCGTCTCGGAGGGAAGCCGATGCGCCTTGCATTGCCTTATCTGGGGATCGGTCTCTGTGCGTCGCTGGCGGCGTGGCTATCGGTGCTGTTGCTTTACTGACGCGGAAACAGGTCGATGCCTTGCGCCAGTATCCACACATAGGTATCGCTTTCGTGCAGCTCGAGCCAGCCGCGGTCGAGAGCGAACTCGAGGCCGGCACCGACCTCGCTGCTTTTGCCTTGAGCGTGAACAGGAATGGCGCGTTGATCTTCTCGATATGAATTCGCCCGTCCTGAACCGGCGCGACACCGGTCGCTAACTCCACCAGTTTGCGGACCGCGGCTTTCTGGATTGGCGTAGGGACGGGTCTCAGCGAGTCTCATGTAGCAGCTTGATCCTCTTTCGCCCCACGCGCCACGATTCTCAGTGTGCCGTCCGGGAGCGGTCGCTGCAGCTTCAGGGCTTCCTCCGCTGGAGCGGTCATCCAGATCTCGACCTCTTCCGGCGTGGTCAGGATCACGGGCATCGCCTTCGGGTGGATGGCGAAGACTTCCGTGTTCGCCTCCGTCGTCAGGAACGCGTAAAGGTCGTTGTTGGTCTCGCCCTCCTTGATCTTCCGGACCGACGTCCAGTTGGCCCAGATGCCGGCGAAGCACGCGAGGGGACGGCTCTCGTCGAGCGCGAACCAGATGTCACCGCCCTCGGCCTTGTTGAACTCGCTGAAGCTGTTGAACGGCACCACGCAACGGTTTTCGACGCCGAGCCATCGCGTCCAGTGCTTGCTTTTCACGTTGCGGATGTTGGTGGTTCCGGAATCCGGCTCCATCCGGAGCAATTCCTTGAAGTCGACCGTCTTGCCCTTGGCTTGCAGCTTCTCGGCGCGCTTCTTGGTCGCGTCCATCAGTGCCTTCGACGACGACGGCATGCCCCAGCGCGCGGTCGCGAGTTCACGCCCCTCCGCGCCGCTGCGGACGATCGGCGCCTTGTAGTCGGGGAAGACGCCGGGCATCGGCGCGAGGTTGCCGACGTACCGGTTGACGACCCGGAACAGCGCGCTGATCGCAGCCTGGTTGGTCGTAATCGAGTAGAGGTTGCACATCGTCAGGTCTCCGTAGCGGCCTGGCGAGGGCGCTGCGCCAACTGTAACAGCGAGGCTGCGGGCCGGCGACCAGCCTTGGCGCACTTAGTGCAGCGAAGGCGGCTGGCCAGGTCATGAACGAACGTGGTCGGCGGATGGCGCAGCGCGGCTAGGTCAACGTCGCGCTTGGTCCGGCAGCGCGAACATTCGATCTCAAGCCACGCGTAGCCGCCGTTGATCGCCTGGTCGATCGTCGGCGACGGGTCGATCGGTTTGCCGTCGGCCCACATCCGCTCGTTCCAGGATTCGCAAAGCAACTTGTCGGCCGTCCGGATCAGTTCCTCGCCCTTCGCTCGCGCCTCGGCGGCCTGCGCGGAGAGAATCGTCGTCATGGCTCGCGCGCGACCGAGCTCCTTGCCGAGCGCCTTTCGGTCGCCTCCGGAGAGCGGTGTCGGATGGTGCTTTGGTGCCATGGGCCGCCCGCAGGCTAGACGGCGTACGACGGCCAGCAGCCGTCTTCTTCGTGACGGCCGGTCCGCTGCGTGCACGTGTTGTCCAGCAGGCGCTGGCCGACGTCGCGCCACCTCGCGTCCGGACCGTACAACCGGACGGCGTCGACCTTCTGAATCTCGATGGTACGGCCGCAGCGGCGGCAGCTCACCCTCAGCAGATGCTTGGGGATTTGGTCCAGGCGCAGCGAGCGGCCGGATGCGCTGGGCCCCGGACTTGTGCTGTCGGCGCAAGGATCGTTCAGAAGCTCCTGCCAGTATTCGGGCGGCAGGTCGTCATTTGGAGCCAGTCCGCGCGCAGGAGGCGCACTCCTGCCAGGAGGGCCAAAAGACGCGCCAACGACAAGGCACGGACCGCGCGCAGGCGCGCGGCCGCGGTGCCGGATGCGGGTCCGGCTCCAGGTCCGGCTCCACGTCATGGCCCCTCGGCGGGCGCGCCGATCCCGGCCACGGTCGTTATGCTCCGGCCCGCCAGGCCCGCCGCAGGCGATGCGAGGCCAGCCGCAGGCATGGAGGTGACCGCCGGCGATGCCGCCGCCGCTCCGCTCCCGGGGCGGCGTGCCGCGGCCACCCGCCCATCGTCCTGAGGACCCTCTAACGTTCCGACACCGATGCCGACGGCGCGCCCGGCCCCTTCTCGCCGAGGTGCGTGGTCGCGGAGCGCGGCGGTTCGGGGCTGCCGGTCCGCGCCCGTTCGCAGCCGCACCGCAGCCGCGTACGCCTTCCGTTCCGCGAAGATTCGCGGAATCCCCGGGGATTCCGCGATGGTTGCTCCTTCCGTCCGGCAAGGGGGAGATCAGGAGAAGCTGACCCCAAGGGTTATGGCCAGCCGCCAAGGCCCGCGCGCCTGAACCACGCGCAGCACCCGATTTGAGACCGAGAGATCGTTTCCGCCGACGAGAGCGCGTGCCGTTAAGGCCGGCTTGCAACCCATCGCGGAGATCGCCCTCTAAGAACTGATCGCGGGACTAGGCGGGGGCCTTCAGAAGCCGAGAGAGAGAAGCTCAGAGAGGCGCTGCGCCTCGCGCGGGAACAAATCGGCAGGGATTAGCATAATGGAACTGACGCTAAGCTAGGGGCGAACTGACGAAATGGCATCTTCGACGGTAAGAAGCACCCCCGACTTCCTGGCGGGAGGCGGGCGTATGGGCGAACTGATGCGAGCCCATGACTGGTCGCAGACGCTGTTTGGAGATCCTGCGACCTGGCCGCAGAGCCTTCGGTCGGCCGTCAGCATCTGTCTTGGGACAAGCTTTCCCATAGCGCTCTACTGGGGACAGGAGCTCGCACTCCTCTACAACGACGCGTGGAGCCCGATCCCGGGCGACAAGCATCCTTGGGCGCTCGGAAAGCCCGGCCGTGAAGTCTGGCCCGAAATCTGGACCGAGATCGGTCCGCTCTATGAAAAGGTGCAGCAGACCGGTGAGGGCGTCTGGCAAGAAGACCAACTGTTGCCGATGCGCCGCTACGGCTACACCGAAGAGTGCTACTTCAATTTCACATTCAGTCCGGTGCGGGGCGAAGACGGAGGGGTAGACGGCATCTTCAACGCCGTCGTCGAGACGACTTTCCGGGTGATCGGCGAACGCCGCGAGCGCACGCTGCGCGAGCTCGCCGAGCGCATGTCGACCGCCCGCTCCGAAGAGGAGGTATTCGCGGTCGCCGTGGAGATGTTCGCGGTGAAATCGGCCGACGTTCCTTTTGCTCTCCTCTACAAGCTTGATACGGCAAGCGACTTCGCGACGTTGGTTGGTCGCGCCGGACTCTCCGCTGACGGCGCGGCCAGCCCGGAACGGATCGACGTCCGAGAGACCAAGTCGGCGTGGCCCACGGCCTCCGTCCAGGAAGGCCGAAGCGAAGTCGTCGAAGGACTTGCGTCGAAGTTCGATCACCCTCTTCCCGGCGGACCATGGCCGGAGCCGACGGACCGGGCCTTGATAGTACCCATCATGGCACCGCTTCACGATCGCAGCGTTTCCGGTTTTCTCGTCGCGGGGGTGAGTCCGCGGCGCGATCTCGACGCGGACTACCGCGCCTTCATCGAGCGGGCGGCCAGTCACATCGCCACGGCGTTGATCAACGTGCGTGCCTTCGAGCAAGAGCGGAAGCGCGCAGAGGCGTTGGCTGAAATCGACCGCGCCAAGACCGCATTTTTCTCCAACGTCAGCCACGAATTCCGCACGCCCCTCACGCTGATGCTCGGACCTCTCGAAGAGGCCCTTGCAGATGCCGCCATACCGCAAACGGCGCGTGTCCAACTCAATCTAGCCCACCGCAACAGCAGACGATTGTTGCGCCTGGTGAACAGCCTGCTGGATTTCTCGCGCATCGAGGCCGGACGGGCCTCCGCCAGATATCAGCCAACCGACCTCGCAACGTTCAGTCTCGACATCGCCTCGAGCTTTCGTTCCGCGATGGAAAAGGCCGGCCTCGTCCTCAAGCTCGAATGCCCGCCCCTACCGCAACCCGTCTACATCGACAGGGAGATGTGGGAGAAGGTCCTCCTCAATCTTCTTTCCAACGCTTTCAAGTTCACGCTCGGTGGATTCGTCTCAGTGACCGTGAGGCCGGGTAGCGACGGTCGCGCGGCCTGCATCGAGGTCCAAGACAGCGGCATCGGAATCCCCGCCGACGAACTTCCGCGGCTGTTCGAACGCTTTCATCGCGTCGAAGGCGCGCAAGGCCGAAGCTTTGAGGGAAGCGGGATCGGACTCGCTCTTGTGCGGGATCTCGTCAAGCTTCACGGCGGCTCTATCGCGGTGAGCAGCGAACCCGGTCGCGGCACGACCTTTGCTGTCTCGCTTCCTTTCGGCAAGGCCCATCTGCCATCCGAGCTGGTGGACGACGACGCCCCCGTAAGCGCATCCCCGAACGCGACGAGAGCCTATGAGTATGCCGACGAAATGGCGCGTTTGCTGTCGGGGGACGGAGAAGGCCTGCTACCTTCCGCGGACCTTTCCCGCGAGGACGCGCGGCGCGTGGACGGCGGCGGAAGCGGCCATGGCAAGAAGATCGTCCTGGCCGACGACAACACCGACATGAGGAACTACCTGCGGCGGCTTCTCGAAGCTGAAGGCTATGCCGTGACGCCTGCTGCGGACGGCGAGGATGCCTACGCCGCAATCGAGAGGTCGCGTCCGGACTTGGTCCTAAGCGACGTCATGATGCCGAAGCTCGACGGGTTCGGCCTGCTTTCCCGCCTTCGCGCGGACGCTCTGCTCACCGACCTGCCGGTCCTACTGTTGTCGGCGCGTGCGGGCGGCGAGGCCCAGGTCGAAGGGCTCGAGGCGGGAGCCGACGACTATCTCGCGAAGCCTTTTGCGGCCCGAGAGCTCCTGGCCCGCGTCAATTCGAACATCCGCATGGCGGAGATCCGAAAGCAGCTTCAAGACAAGTTGAAGGCGCTCAATGCCGATCTGGAGCGCCGCGTCGTCGCAGAGGTGGCGGAGCGCATGAAGATAGAGGAGGCCCTGCGTCAGGCCCAGAAGATGGAAGCCGTCGGGCAGCTGACGGGCGGCGTGGCCCACGACTTCAACAACCTTCTCACCATCATCGTCGGCGGCCTCGACACCATTCGCCGGGCCAAGCCCGAAGATCACGCGCGCATCAAACGTGCGGCCGACATGGCCTTACAGGGCGCGCAGCGGGCTGCTGGTCTGACAGGGCGTCTGCTCCAGTTCTCCCGCCGACAGCCGCTGGCGCCAAAGCCTCTCGATCTCAACGTCCTCGTCGGCGACATGGCGGAACTCCTGCATCGCACGCTGGGCGAAGAAATTGAACTTGAGGGAGTGCTGGCTCCGCGCCTCTGGCCTATCGAAGCCGATAGCAATCAGCTCGAGAGCGCTATCCTGAACCTCGCCGTCAACGCACGCGACGCCATGCCGGACGGCGGCAAGCTCACGATCGAAACCGCGAACACGTATCTCGACGAACGATACGTCGAAAACACAGCTGAAGTTGTCCCCGGACAGTACGTCTTGATCAGCGTCAGCGACTCCGGTTCGGGCATCGCTAAAGAGGATCTGAGCCGCGTCTTCGAGCCTTTCTACACCACCAAGGAAGTCGGTCGCGGCACGGGGCTGGGTCTCAGCATGGTCTACGGCTTCGTAAAGCAATCCGGCGGACACGTTACGATCTACAGTGAGGTCGGCGAAGGAACGGCCGTCAAAATGTATTTTCCCCGCTTCCATGGCGCCGATGTGCCGGAAGAGACTGCGGAGGCGCAAGCGCCCGGCGGCAGCGACGGTGAAGTCGTTCTGGTGGTCGAGGACAACGTGGATGTGCTGCTCGCGTGCGTGACGTCCTCGACAAGCACTAGTCGCTCGCCCAAAGCCGGCGTTGTGGGCACAGATCGGCCCGGACTGAATGCGCGTCTTGATAGCGCACCGGTAGCGGCGGGCTCCAGATCGGGCCTGAGAGGTCGCTTGAAACTTTTCCCTCGCTTCCAAATTCTTTCGGCGTCGTCATACGACGATCGGGATGCCGTCAGGGTCCCGCCACTTAAGACGGGCACCGGTCGTGTCCGGTGCCGCTCGTAACCATTTTGCTCCCAGGAGGATCTGGCTATGCGCACTGTTGATTTTTCGCCCCTTTTCCGGTCAGCCATCGGCTTCGACCGTCTTTTCGACCTTGCCGAAGCGGCCCAGCGCGCGGGCGAGGAGACCTATCCCTCCTACAAATCGAGCGGCTCGACGAGAACCGCTTCCAGATCTCGGTGGCGCTCGCCGGCTTCACTCCGGGGGAGGTTGCGCTGACGGTTGAGCAGAACGTCCTGACGCTCGAAGGCCACAAGAGCGAGAAGGAAGGCAAGACCTTCATGCATCGCGGCATCTCGGCTCGCAACTTCAAGCGCCAGTTCACCCTCGCCGACCACGTCGAGGTCAAGGGCGCCAGCTTCGAGAACGGCTTGCTGGTCATCGACCTGCAGCGGGAGATCCCCGAGGCGATGAAGCCGCGGCGCATCGCGATCAACGGTGCCGTGCCCAGCAACGTCACGCAGATCGAATCTAAGGCGGCCTGAGGCCTTCCTGAAGACAGCGACCAAGCCGCGCGGACCTTCCCGCGCGGCGCCCCTTCAATTCGTCTTGGAATGGAGCAAGCCATGCGGCCGACGACCGCCTTTTATGACAACGTTGTCGATCTCAACGCCATCATCCATCCCGGCACGGTCTTCGAACATCCGCGGGACGTGGTCTCCCATCCTGCCCTCAGCCTGTCCGAGAAACGCGCGATCCTGGCCTCTTGGGCATCGGGCGCTTCGGCGATCGCGTCATGCCCCGCTCTGCGGGCGCCCGAGGGCCTGAAGGCTCCAGTGACTATCGACGAGATCCTCGAAGCGCTCTGTGCGCTTGTCGAAGGACCGAGAAATCCGCCTGGCGGCAAGCCCATGCGTCCGCGACCGGTTGATCGCATAGCGGCCTAGGAAGGGGACGATGCAGGCAATCGACGGGCGACCAGTTCGAGCGGAGCCGCGCCCGCAACCTGCGACGGCAGGTCGACGAGTGGAAGACCAGGCGCTCGCCGGCAAGGACGCATTTGGCCGGCGGCGTCTTGGTCGAACGGCGTGGCGGTCTTCGTCGAAGTCCAGAACGCCTTCGCCTCAAACGAGCTTGACACGACCCGCTGGCGGAATACTTTTCGAGCGGGAAGCATTCCTGCTCTCGGACATGGAAGGAAATTCTTACGTCTGGAGTGACGATGATGCTCGACGCTGATCTCGCCCGCATTCGCGCCCACCGCAACAACATCCACCGCTATCGTCGGTTGCTCCTAACCAATCTTTCCGAGTTGGAGCGCCAGTTCATCGAACGACGTCTGGCCGAAGAGCTGAGCTCGCTGGCCGCGCTCACTGCCGAGACTTTTCCAATCGCGTTTTCGCATTCCCAGGGAAGCCAGGCGGCCGCCAGCCTGGCGGCAGAGCCATGAGCGATCTTCGCGACGTGCTCATCCGCGGCAGCGAGAAGATCATCGACTACTGCCGGCTATTTCTCGCCGCTCGACGAGTGAAAGCAAGCGCGCACTATTACGCCAAGATCGAGCGAGAACAGCGTCTGTTGGACGAACATCAGGGTCGGTCGGAGCGCCTGGCCGTGTAGCGGCTGGCGCTCCTTGCCGGCGACTGCCAATGCAGCCGAGGTATGCGACTAAGAGCCGTTATTGAGTTCCCCACTTCACTGCCGTAGGCATGTCACATGGAGTCCTGGTCCCCATCCGGCTTGCCCACCGCCCCCCAGCTTCAATGGGGCAGTCATCTGGCGCATTTTTTCGCATCGGGCGACGAGCTGCACGATCTTCTCATTCCCTATTTCAAGGCCGGTCTCGAGAACAACGAGCGGTGCCTTTGGGTAACCGGCGAGGCCTTCGACGCGGAGCGGGCCCGCTCGTCCCTGCGTGCCGCGGTGCCGGACCTCGACGGTCGGGAGCGTGCCGGCCAAATCGAAATCGTCGATGGCGACGAGTGGTACGCGGCCGGACAGAAGATAGAGCCCCAAGAACTCGTCAACGGCCTCCTGCAGCGCGAACAGGATGCGCTCGCGCTCGGCTATGACGGCCTGAGAACTAACGGCAATTGCGCGTGGGCGCGAGAGCAATGGGCCGACTTTCTGAACTATGAGACGCTTGTGCAGAGCGCCGTGCGCGGGCGGCGCATGATCTGCCTTTGCAGCTACTGCACGGAAGAACTTCGAAACGGCGCGCAACTGGAGGTGATGGAACGTCATGACTTGACGGTGCCAAGCTTGCCACGGGCCCTACGGCAGCACGGTGCGAACGGGGCGGCCATCCTCGTCGATGGGTTGAGAGCTGTACCACAAGCTCCTGAAGTTCAGCGTCTGCGGGACGAGCTGGCGCGGCAGAAGCGCGTCTTCGACTTGGCGATGACGGCCTCCGACATGGGAACATGGCGCTATACGCTTGCCGACAACATCTGCGTCTACGACGAGAACGCGCAGCGCCTCTACGGGCTGACCGAAGCGCGTTTTCTCCATGACGACGAGGGAGTGAAATCCAAATTTCATCCCGACGATCTAGAGCTCATGTGGGCGCGGGTCGCGAAGGCGCTCGATCTTGAGAGCGATGGCCGCTACGACGTCGAGTATCGGGTCAAGCAGTTCGACGGAAGCTGGCGATGGCTGAGTGCGTGGGGTCTTGTCGAATTCGAAGGCGAAGGCTCCGACCGAAAGCCGACGGCAATCGCCGGCGCAAGCAGGGATCTGACGCAGAGGAAACAGGCAGAGGAACAGCAGCGGCTTCTTCTGGACGAACTGAACCACCGCGTCAAAAACACTTTGGCGACGGTCCAGGCGATCACCACGCAGACCCTGCGGACGGCGCGCGATCTTCCCTCGGCGAGGGAGGCCGTGGAGCGGCGCATCCATTCGATGGCGCGAGCTCACGACCTTCTGACGTCCCGTTCCTGGAAGGGCGCCAACATGACCGATGTCGTCGCGCGCGCCCTTGAGGCCTTTACGCCCACCCAAGTACAGGTTTCCGGAGAATCCGTCGAGCTTTCATCGAGGCACACACTTGCTCTGTCGCTGGCGCTACATGAGCTCGCCACGAACGCGACGAAGTACGGCGCTCTGTCGTGCTCGGGCGGGTCGGTGAATTTGGCGTGGTCGGTCCGGGATGGAAAGCTTCGCATCGACTGGAAAGAAAACGGCGGGCCGCCCGTGACCCCTCCAACCCAGCAGGGATTCGGCACTCGATTGCTGGAGGTCCTGCTTTCACGCGACCTCGGCGGAAGCATGAAGCTCCAATACAACGTGGCCGGCGTGCGCTGCAGCGTCGTGGTTGCGCTCTGACCGCCGGTCGGTCCGGACAGGAGCTTGTCCCGGGAACGAACAGCAACCGACAGCACTCGCTTTCTGGTCTTAGCCGCCTTTTTGGCAGACCTCGAACGCGAGGTGCGTGAGCTGCGTCGGCTGCTGGCCGGCCATCACGCGCCACTCCCGCTCCAGCTTCAGGTTCTCCTCCTGGCAAAGGATCTTGGCCTCTTCCAGGTCGGTGGTGCCAAGACTGAACTTGATCTCGGCGGGCATTCCGAACCTGCGATACTTCGCCGGAACGCGGCGTCGAAACCAGTAGACCTTCGAACGCGGATTCTTCCAAGGACCGATCACGACAAGTCTCACGGTGACCACTCCTGTGTACCACCGGGACTTTTCGGAAAGAGTGGGACTCGTCGCCGGCGACAGGAAGGAGCCAATCCTACCAGTGAAGCCCCGCGCTTACGCACGCGAAATAGCTTTCGATTAGCGACAATCTATGTAAAATTGGGGTCACCTCGGGGGCTACACCCTGGGGCTACACCAGAGCTTCTGATTTGCAGTAAGACCTTGTTTTACGGGGCTTTCTCGAAGCCGTTTTATTATGGCGGAGAGGGAGGGATTCGAACCCCCGATAGGCTTGCACCTATGCCGCATTTCGAGTGCGGTGCATTCAACCACTCTGCCACCTCTCCTGAAGGCGCCAAGTAAGGAGCAGGGCCCCTGTGGTTGGGGGCGTTAATAGGCGAGGATGGCGGGCCAGACAAGGCGCGAAAGGGGAAAATCCGCTGCCTCTTTCAGCCCCCACCCCGGAGCCGTCTCCGGTCCGATGAATCCGAACGGGGCTCCAGCTTCTTGTTTTGACGCGTTTTATTGACGCGAACCGGGTCTACTTCGCTCGAAAGCGCTCTCATCGCCGGGAGGAACTGCCGTGGAGCATCTGACGATCAACGCCAATGGCGCCGATTTCCACCTGGTCCGCGCTGGGCGAGGCAAACCGCTGCTTTTGCTGCATGGTTGGCCGGAATTCTGGCTGACCTGGGAGCCGGTGATATCAAGGCTTTCGGACCGGTTCATGCTGATCGCGCCCGATCTGCGCGGCTTCGGCGACAGCGACAAGCCGGACGGGCCTTTTGGGCCGGACGGCGGACATGCTGGCGCTGATGGACGGGCTCGGCATCGAGCGATTCGCCGTGGTCGGCCACGATGTCGGCGGCGCCGTGATGCAGCCTTTGGCCCGGCAGGCGCCCGAGCGGCTCGCGGGGCTGTTTTTCTTCGACTTCGTCTATCCCGGCATCGGGCCGCGCATGGCGGCGCCTGATCGACTCAACCACATCTGGTATCAGTCTTTCCATCAGATGGAGATAGCCGAGCGGCTCGTCGGCGCGAGCCGCGAGAGCTGCCGGCTCTATATCGGTCACTTCCTCAAGGGTTGGGCGCATCGGAAGAGCGCCTTCGACGATGTTCTCGACGCTTTCGCCGACAATTTCTTCAGAGAAGGCAACCTCGCCGGCGGCTTTGCGCATTATCGCGCCTCGCATGCCGGACGGGTTGCGATGATGAAGGGCGAAGCCCCGCAGCTGGCACCGATCAACGTGCCGACCCGCGTGCGCTGGGCCGAGCACGATCCGCTGTTTCCCTATGCCTGGACCGATCGTCTCGGCGAGACGTTTGGCGATCTCGATCTTGCGATGTTTCCGGGCGTCGGCCACTTCCCGCATCGGGAAGATCCGGATCGCGCGGCCGCGGAGATCGCGGCGTTTTTTCAGCGGATCGGCTGGAGCTGAAGACAGGGGTGGGACCGCCAGACGCGGTAAACACTGGCGGTCCCGTGCCGCTCATTGAAATACTGGCTGGGAAGGGCGGCTTCGCCGGCCAGGGTGAGGCGACGATTCGACCCTAGCGAGTGTCCTGTGCGCCGCAACGCAATCCGGTCCTTAACCTAACCAGTCAAGGTTACTCCTTGTCCGCCTTACTCTTTTTCTTGCCGTTCTCAGTAGAATCCCGGTCTTTTCCGTTGCCGTTCTCCTTGCGGCGGTTGGTGAAGCGCGCATTGCCGAGCCCGGTGCCGATGGTGAGCACGCCCCAGCGATCGACATCCTGCATGAACGGCACCTCGGAGAGGCCCTGAACCACGCCGTCATTGTGCATCAGGATCGCGGTGTCGTGCTCGCCGATCTCGGGGATGCCCTCGATCAGGCTCGCCGGCAGGTTGAACTTGCTGCTCTCCCAATTGCCCGGCAGGTTTTGGGCGCCCTTCTCGATCGAGCCGTCCTCGTTGATCACGCCGGGACAGGCGATGCCGATGAAGGGCGCGAGCTTGAAGCCGTCTTTCTCAGCCTCGGTGATCAGCCCCTTCAGCATCTTGATGAGCCGCTTCACCGCACCCTCGCGGGTCGGCTCGTCATCGGCATGACGCCACAGCTCGGATTTCACGACCTTGGCCTTCGAGAGGTCCTTGGCCTTCTTCCAGCCGGTCTCCACCAGGCCGCAGCGGATGTTGGTGCCGCCGATGTCGACGGCGAGGATGCTGTCATGGGCCTCGAAGATCCAGGACGGCGCCAGATGCAACGCGCCGATCAATCCGGCTTCATCGGGATGGGCGCGGATCGGCACCATGTCGATCTTGAAATCCTCGGCCTTGAGGATGATCCCGGTGCGCGCGATCGCAAGCTCCCCGAGCCGTGAATCGCGGAAGCCGCCGCCGACGACGATGCGCTCGGTCTTGGCCCAGGCCTTGCTCTTGAGGAAGCGACGGGTGACGTAAGCGAGCTCCTGGGCAAAGTCCTCGATGGCGCTATGCACCACGGCCCAGGCCTCGGTGTCATCGCCGATCAGGATGGCGTCCAGCGTCTTCTTGCTGATCTCATCCGATGGCTCCTTGCCGAACGGGTCCTCGCCGGACTTGCGCAGCGGCTTGCGCCAGCGCTCGAGGATGTCGCGAAACGCGCCCTTGCTGGCGCGGTCGCCGAGGAAACCGTCCTCGTCCTTCATCTCGATGTTGAAGCTGTCGATATCCACCGACGGCAGCCGCGCCGCGCCGTGGGCGGCGATGCCCGTCGTCGTCTTGACCAGTTCGTCCGTTGCCATGAAAGCCCTGCCCGATCGCGAAAATCCAGTGGGACAACAAACGGGAACCCGTTTGGTTGCGTTGCCCATGGCACAGTTCTGGCCACGTCCGGGGATACATGGTATATTGTTCACCCTCAGATTGCGGGGGAGGTGGATCGAATGGGAATCGCCTTCGACCTGGCCACCGTCAACTGGTTGGCCCATCTGCTTCAGCCTGGCGGACACATTCCCCGGCGTGCCGCGCCTGATGAGCACGAATCGCTGGAAATGTTCCTAAGCCAATTGCCGGAGCGTTTTGTCTCCTCTCGCGGCAACGAGGACAAGGTGCGCCGGGTCGCTGAGGCGGCACGTGAGCAATTGAGCCGGATTCCCTACGGGCAGGAGATTCCCCTTCAACTCCTCGAGTCGCTGCAGCAACTGCTTTCGCACTATCCCTGGATCAGCATGATCGTGCCATCGATGAAGAATGTGGAGCTGGATCGTTTTCTGGCCTCTCGAGAATTTCTTCACGATCTCGTCCATGAGGTGAAGTGGCAAGACGACGGCCTGATCATGCAGCCCCGGGATCTCGACGATCACCCGCAAGCGCTGCTGGACGTCTTCCCCCCATTTCAGACTGCGTTGAACGCAATGACGCGGTGGCCCGGGCTGCTGTTCTGGAGACCCAACAAGGATTCCGTGTTTCTGCCCTTTGCAGGCAAGACGCCGGCTGCTGTCCGCGAATGCGCGGGATGGGCGTTGTCCAACCTCAAGATTTCCAGGTTTCGCGGATTAAAGACATTCGAGGCCGAATATTTCAGGAGATTTCCAGAGGCCAGAGCTACTGCAGCATCAACCACGACGCTGCTGCATATCAGCGACCTTCACATCGGAAGCACCGAGGCAGCGACGAGCTTGCCCCGCCTGCAACAACTGTTGCGGAATCAAATCCACGAGATACCGAATGGGCAAAAGGTCGTTTTGGTCATCAGCGGCGATCTGATCGACGATCCCAAAGACGAGTACTACAATTCGGCGCGACAGTTCCTCGACACAGCGCAAAACCTCACGGAGGAACCACCGATCCTCGTTTTGGGCAACCACGACGTCCGAACAGATGGCTATCTGAGCGAAAACCTGAGAAACGCGATCAAGCTCCCGACAAATCGCGTGCGATGGTTCGATGATCGGCCTCTTGGTCTGGTCTGCTTCAATTCAGTGGCCGGCGGCCGTCTGGCCGCGGGCAAGATTGGGCCGGAGCAATTTGCCGACGTTGGCAACGAAATCGACCACAAGCGCGATTGGCGGGATCACACGCTGGTTGGCGTACTCCATCATCATCCGCTCCCGGTCGATAATCCCGCCTGGTATGCAAGGCCGTTCTACGAGCGGATACTGGGACGATTTTTCGAGAAGACCGACCAGCTTGAGGACGCCACCGATTTCGTGGACTTCGTCCGCCAGCGTCGATTTGCCGCCGTGCTTCACGGGCACAAGCATATCCCTCGCGTTGCGTCGATACCGGGACCACCTCCGATCGCGGTTTTGGGATGCGGAAGTTCCGTCGGAAAGGTCCCGACCAATGATGGGAGGATCTTCCTGTCCATCAACCGCATCGACGTCAATCACCAGACCGGGTCCTTGTCGTGCCGGCTGATGGCCGAGCGCACCCTGGGGGCGGGCATGAGCCAATGGGACCGATGGGAGAGCCACGAGATCCTCCATGCGCAGGCCCTGTAACCTCCTGGATTGCGGGTGAATTGCCCTAAACTCTTCGGTTTTCGGCGCTTTTCCTTGACTCTCCGCGTCCGGCGGCTATAAGTCCCGCAACCGGCGCGGGGCGTTTCTCGCGCTGTTTGTTTTTGCGTGGGTTTTCAAAGGGATAACTCCCGCCCGCACAAAACGCGCATAAACCCATAGCGACTGACAAAAAGCCGGCCCGGACGATTCTCGTCGCGAGGCCGGGATTTGAACACGGAGAAAAAACGATGTTCGCAGTCATCAAAACCGGCGGCAAGCAATACCGCGTCGTGCCGGATGATGTTCTCGAAGTAGGCAAGATCGAAGGCGAAGTCGGCTCGATCATACAGCTGAATGAAGTGCTGGTGCTCGGCGGTGACACGCCGGTCCTGGGCGTCCCGACGGTCGCAGGCGCGTCCGTTGCGGTCGAGGTGCTCGACCACAAGCGCGGGCCGAAGGTCATCGCGTTCAAGAAGCGCCGCCGCAAGAATTCGCGCCGCAAGCGCGGCTATCGCGACGAGATCACGGTCCTCCGTATCTCCGAGATCCTGACAGACGGCGCCAAGCCCACCAAGGGCCCGCGTCCGAAGCGGGAGAAGGTCGCCAAGGAAGCGACCACCGAAGAAGCCGCCGCATAATTTGATCACGCGCAATCACGAATTGATGCGTGAGAAATTGTGAAATGATTCCGTCAAGGAATTGATCTAGAAATACGCAGGATTTTGGAGACGAGCCATGGCTCACAAAAAAGCAGGCGGATCATCGCGCAACGGTCGCGATTCGAAGGGCAAGCGCCTCGGCATCAAGGCGTTCGGCGGCGAAGTCGTGATTCCCGGCAACATCATTGCGCGTCAGCGCGGCACCACCTGGCATCCCGGCCTTAATGTCGGCATGGGCACGGACCACACTCTGTTCGCCAAGATCGAGGGTCGCGTCACGTTCCAAGCCAAAGCCAACGGCCGCACATTCGTATCGGTACTCCCGATCGCCGAGGCGGCTGAATAGACGGTGGACCAAATTTGGAGTCCGCCGGGTCCTTGACCGAACCGGCGGAGTCCACAAGACGGCTCCAGGGGAGGCAGGGAAACCGGCCTCCCCTTTCGTTTGACTTGCTCACTTTTCACTTAGTGACTTTGACGGAGCCGGACATGTTGCAGGATTTCTCGAGCGTGACCTTGCGGGAGGCGAGACCGAGCGTCGTCGCCACCGAGCGGCTGACGTTGCGGCGCCCGACTCTCGCCGACGTCAGGACCATCGCCCACCTCGCCAACGACCGCCGTGTCGCGGAAAACACCCGTCGCCTTCCACACCCCTATTCGCAGGACGACGCCGTCGAATTCGTCCGCGCCACCGCCGCGCTCGGCAGCGAGACCGTGTTCCTGATCGAGCACGACACCGGGCCGGTCGGCATGGTCGGCATCGACCGCTCCACGCCCGACAATGCCGAGCTCGGCTACTGGCTCGGCGTCGAGCATTGGGGCCAGGGCTTTGCCACCGAGGCCGCGCGCGGCGCGATCGATTTCTTCTTCGAGGAGTTCGAGGACGATCATCTCTATGCGGGTGCGCGCGTCACCAATCCGGCCTCGCGCAACGTGCTGGAGAAGTGCGGCTTCCAGTGGAGCGGCGTCCAGCTGCATCGCTTCCTCGCGCTGGGCTCGTCCACGCCGGTCGATTGCTTCCGCCTGTCACGCGGCGTGTGGTCGTCGCTGAAGAACTGGAGCAGTGCGCGACGGATGCGGTAGGGCGCGCGGCCACATACACTGCTGTCGTCCCGCGGCGCGACAAAGTCGCGAGCCCGGGACCCATAACCCCAGGGAGAAGTGTGGGACAAAGCTCCCACTCCCAGTTATCGCAAAACGACGTCCTGTGGGTATGGGTCCCGGGCTCGCGCTTCGCGCGCCCCGGGACGACGGTGTGGCTGCAGCTACGCTGGCGGATTCACCTCGTTGCTCGGGCGGCCGAGATCGCGTTCGCGCAAGTAGATGTAGAACCCAGCGCCGATGATGATGGCGGCGCCGATGATGGTGGCAATCGACGGCACGTCGCCGAACACGACGAAGCCGAAGATCACGGCCCAGACGATCATCGAATATTGATATGGCACCACGACGCTCGCCGGTGCCAGCTTGAGCGAGCGGTTGACGCAGAACAGCGCCGTCACCGAGACGCACCCCGCCAGCGCGAAGATCGCGAGGCTGCCCGGTGTCGGCGGCACCCAGTGGAATGCCGACAGCACGGCACCCAGCGAGAACGTGCCGATGAATTGCGACGACGCCATCACGATATCGGGCGTCTTGCGCAGGCTGCGCGTGATCAGCATCAGGGTCGCAAACGACAGACTGCCGCCGAGCGCGATCAGCGCCGGCAGGCTGACCGTCTGGGCCGACGGCCGCAACGCGATCAGCACGCCGCAGAAGCCGATCAGGATCGCCGTCCAGCGCCGCCAGCCGACCTTCTCGCCCAGAAAGATCGCCGACATCGCGGTGACGAAGATGGGGCCCGCGAGATAATAGGTGATGACGTCGGCGAGCGGCAGATAGACCGTCGCGAGGAAGAAAGCGGCCACTTCCAGCGTCGACAGCACGACGCGAAACAGCTGCAGGCGCGGCCGCTCCAGATGCAGGAACTGGTGGCGCTGCCGCCAGACCAGCGGCGACAGCAGCAGCAGCGCGGCGCAGGCGCGCAGGAACAAGAGCTGCCCCACTGAATAGGTCCCGACGAGGAACTTGCCCATGGCGTCGCCGAACGAGAACATGAAGATCGACAGCACCATCAGCGCAATGCCGGCAAGGCGTGCGGAGCGGTCGTCATAGGCGGAGAGATTCTTGAAGAAGGGCATTGGCGCCGTTTTAATCACGTGGGCGCGCCGGACAAGCCCGCATCTGCTGATTGAACGGATTGTCGCACTATTCGCGGCGCGATAGCGATAGACGCCTCCCGAACCAGAGAGCATGGACATGACCGAATTCGACCCGACGCGGCATCGCATGATCCCCGCGCAACGCTGGTTTGAGGATTTCGTGGTCGGCGAGCGCTTCGTGCTGCCGAGCCGCACCCAGACCTCGGCGGTGTTCGCCGCCTTCCAGACCGCGAGCGGCGACACCCATCCCGTGCATTACGACGTGGAATATTGCCGCAGCCGCGGCATGCCGCATCTGCTCGCCCACGGCTTCCAGACCTTGATCCACACGGCGCCCGGCGCGGGCCTGTTTCCGTTCATGGTCGAGGACTCCCTGGTCGGCTTCCTCGAGCAATCGAGCCGGTTCCTCAAACCGGTGTTCGCCGACGACACCATCTATCCCGCGCTCGAGGTCACGGAGCTGGTGCCAGGTCGCACGACCGGCGCGGTGACGCTCAAAAGCACCGTATTCAACCAGCGCAAGGAGCTGGTGCTGGAGGGGATGCAGAAATTCCTGATCCGGAGACGGCCTGCGGGTTAAGCACGGGGCCAAATTCGCAGGATTTCGGCCGATTCAGGGATAAGTCCGGGTTGCCGCGCGGGACCGCCTGCCCTACCTATGGCCCATGAAATTCCTCGACGAAGCAAAGGTCTATATCCGCTCCGGTGACGGCGGGAACGGCTGCGTGGCGTTCCGCCGCGAGAAGTTCATCGAATTCGGCGGTCCTTCCGGCGGCAATGGCGGCCGCGGCGGCAACGTGGTCCTCGAGGTCGCCGACGGCCTCAACACGCTGATCGACTACCGCTACCAGCAGCATTTCAAGGCCCAGAAGGGCGAGAACGGCTCGGGCTCGGACCGTCATGGCGCAAACGGCAAGGCGATCGTGCTGAAGGTCCCCGTGGGCACGCAGATCTTCGACGAGGACCGCGAGACCCTGATCCACGACTTCACTGATGTCGGCGAGAAGTTCGTGCTGGCCGAGGGCGGCAATGGCGGCTTCGGCAACGCGCATTTCAAGTCCTCGACCAACCGCGCACCACGCAACGCCAATCCCGGCCAGCCCGGCGAGGAGCGCTGGATCTGGCTGCGACTGAAACTGATCGCGGATGCCGGACTGGTCGGCCTGCCCAATGCCGGCAAATCGACCTTCCTTTCCAAGGTCAGCGCGGCGAAGCCGAAGATCGCCGACTATCCCTTCACCACGCTGCATCCGCAACTCGGCGTCGTGAATTCCGACGGCCGCGAATTCGTGCTGGCGGACATTCCCGGTCTGATCGAAGGCGCGCATGAAGGCGCCGGCCTCGGCGACCGCTTCCTCGGCCATGTCGAGCGCTGCCGCGTGCTGCTGCATCTCGTCGATGCGACCTGCGAGCATGCCGGCAAGGCCTACAAGACGGTTCGCAACGAGCTCAATGCCTATGGCGGCCTGCTCACCGACAAGATCGAGATCGTCGCGCTGAACAAGATCGACGCGGTCGAGCCGGACGAGTTGAAGAAGCAGAAGGACCGGCTGAAACGCGCCGCCAAGAAGACACCGCTGCTGCTCTCCGGCATCACCGGCGACGGCGTGAAGGAAGCGTTGCGCGCGCTTGTCGAAGTGATCGGCGAGGCCCCGGTATCGGCCAAGGCGAAGAGCGCGGCCGAAGCGGAGCCGTGGTCGGCGTAATCCGACGCGCTCAAGCGGCCCGCTTGTCTTCGCTGGCGCGATAGCGCAGCATTAAAAGATCAAGAAACGGCAGGGGCGAAGCATGGCGCGCGCGAAGAACGTTCTCTGGATCATGTGCGACCAGCTTCGCTACGACTATCTCGGCTGCACCGGCCATCCCACGCTGAAAACGCCCAACATCGACGCCATGGCCAAGCGTGGCGTGCTCTTCAGCAAGGCGTATGTGCAGTCGCCGATCTGCGGCCCGTCGCGGATGTCGTTCTACACCGGGCGCTACATGCGCTCGCACGGCTCGCACTGGAACGGCTGGCCGCTGCGCGTCGGCGAGCCCACGCTCGGCGACCACCTCAAAAAGATCGGCGTGCGCAACGTGCTGGTCGGCAAGACCCACATGGCGCCCGATCTCGAGGGCATGAAGGCGCTTGGCATTCCGCCGGAATCGATGATCGGCGTGCACGTCGCCGAATGCGGGTTCGAGCCTTATGAGCGTGACGACGGCCTGCATCCGACGGGACGGCCGCGCCCGAAATACGATGAGTACCTGCGCAGCCAGGGATTCGAGGCGCCCAATCCCTGGGAGCATTGGGCGAATTCAGGCGCAGCGGACGACGGCTCCCTGCAGAACGGCTGGCTGCTGGTGCATGCCGACAAGGCCGCGCGCGTGCCGGACGAGCATTCCGAAACGCCCTACATGACGCGGCGCGCGATGGACTTCATCAGCGAGGCCGAGACCGACGGCAGGCCGTGGTGCCTGCACCTGTCCTACATCAAGCCGCACTGGCCCTATATCGCGCCCGAGCCCTATGCGAGCATGTATTCGACCGATGACATGATCCCGGCGATCCGCTCCGAGCGCGAACGCCAGAATCCGCATCCGGTGTTCGGCGCCTACATGGACATGCGCTACTCCCGCAACATGGCGCGCGACGAGGCTCGCGAGAAGGTGATCCCGACCTATATGGGCCTGATCACCCAGATCGACGACCAGATGGGCGTGCTGATGAAGTTTTTGGAGGCGCGCGGCCTGCTGGACACCACCATGATCGTGTTCACGTCCGATCATGGCGACTATCTCGGCGATCACTGGATGGGCGAGAAGGATCTGTTCCACGAACAGTCGGCGAAGATTCCGTTGATCATCATCGATCCGTCGAAGGAAGCCGACGCCATGCGTGGCACCCGCAGCGACGCGCTCGTGGAAGGCATCGATCTCGCGCCGACCTTCGTCGATTATTTCGGCGGCAAGGTGCCGGGCCACATCCTCGAAGGGCGCTCGCTGCTGCCGCTGCTGCGCGGCGAGAGGCCGTCCGACTGGCGCACGGTCGCGTTCTCCGAATACGACTACGCCATGCAGGATGTGCGGCTGAAGCTGAACCAGCCGATCGAGCGCTGCCGCCTGTTCATGGTGTTCGACGGCCGCTGGAAATACATCCACGCCTCCGGCTTCCGTCCGATGCTGTACGATCTCGAAGCCGATCCGGACGAGTTTCTGGATCGCGGCGACGATCCGGAGTGTGCCGGCATCATCGCTCGCCTTCAGGCCGAGCTGTTCGACTGGGCGCTGCATCCCAACGACCACATCACCACGCCGCGCGAGAAGATCGCGAACTATGCCGACAACCAGCTCCAGGTGAAGGGCGGGATCCTGATCGGTGTCTGGGACGAAGCCGAGCTCGCGTCGATCAAGGACGGGATCGCGCAACGCGCGAAGCTCTAAAACCCCTCATGGTGAGGAGGCGCGACAGCGCCGTCTCGAACCATGCAGGCCCCGCTGCTACAGCCGGGCCTTTCATCCTTCGAGATGCCGCTCCGCGGCTCCTCAGGATGAGGGGATAGAGTAGCGCGCGGCGTTCAATTCTCGATCTTGTACCCCGTCGCCTTCACGATCGGCTGCCAGAACGCCGTGTTCGCGGCGAGCTCCTTGGTCAGCCCATCCGCATTGCTGCCGACCGGGATCAGCCCGATCGCGGTGAGCTTCTCATTCACCTCGGGCCTGGCGAGCGCAGCGCTTGCGGCTGCGCCGAGCTTGCTGGCGAAGTCCGGCGGGCTGCCGGCGGGGAGCCACATGCCGTACCAGGCGTCCGCGACGAGATCGATGCCGCTCTCCTTCAGTGTCGGCACCTCGGGTGCGAAGGGCGAACGCTCCGCGCTCGCGACCGCGATGATCTTCACGCCCTTGGCGCGGTGCTGCGGCAGCGCATCGGCCAATGTCACGATGCCGAACGACAGATGGCCGCCGATGAGATCGTTGAGGATAGGCGCGCTCCCGCGATAGGGCACGCGGGTCAAGGGAATGCCGAGATCCTTCTCGAGCTTGGAGCCCATGAAATGCGGAATGGTGCCGTTGCTCGGCACCCCGAACGACGTCTTGTCCGGATGCGCCTTCAGCCACGCCACGAATGACTTGAAATCGGCAGCGTCAATCGCCGGGCCGATCACGACTGCGAATTCGAACCGCGCCAACAGCGACACCGGCATGAAATCCTTCGCCGTGTCGAAGCTCGGCGTCGTCTCCACCATCGGCAGCAGGTACATGGTCGGCCCGGTCGTCACCAGCACCATGCTGCCGTCGGCACTCGCGCCCTTCACCGCCTTGATACCGATCTGGCCGTCGCCGCCGGTACGGTTCTCGACGACGATGGTCCGTTGCAGCGCCGGCGCCATCTCCTGCGCGATCAGCCGGCACAGCGTGTCGCCGCCCGCTCCCGCCGCGAACGGGAAGATCATCTTTGTCAGCCCGGCCTGCGCTTGCGATCCGCCCGCCTGCGCCAACAGCGGCAACCCGAGACATCCGGCGATGAAGTTGCGGCGATCCATCGGTTTCCTCTTTGAGCCCATTATGGTTGGCGACAATTAGAGCCAGGCGAGCGTCCCGGACAAGCGCCGTTTACCATTTCGGCCGCCTTGCGCCGGCCATCGTCCTGCTGCAAAAGCAGGCCTTAACCGGCGCCGCCTGTCGCTCCGCCGTTTCCGATGCAGAGCAGTCCGTCACACGCGCCAACACATACACACATGCCCAGCCCCGAACTCAGTCAATTCCGCCGCATCGTCGTCAAGGTCGGCTCCGCCCTGCTGGTCGATTCCGACAAGGGCGAGGTGCGCGCCTCCTGGCTCGCCGCGCTCGCCGACGACATGGCCAAGCTGCATCGCGAGGGCCGCGACGTGCTCGTCGTCTCCTCCGGGTCGATCGCGCTCGGCCGCAGCCGGCTGAAATTGCCGCGTGGCCCGCTGAAGTTGGAGGAGAGCCAGGCGGCCGCCGCCGTCGGCCAGATCGCGCTAGCGCGGATCTGGTCAGAGGTGCTCGGCGCCCACGGCATCGGCGCGGGGCAGATCCTGGTCACGCTCCAGGACACCGAGGAGCGCCGCCGCTATCTCAATGCGCGCTCCACCATCGGCAAGCTGCTGGAATGGCGCGCGATCCCCGTCATCAACGAGAATGACACGGTCGCCACCAACGAGATCCGCTACGGCGACAATGATCGCCTCGCCGCGCGCGTCGCCACCATGGCGAGCGCCGATTTGCTGGTGCTGCTGTCCGACATCGACGGGCTCTACGATGCCCCGCCGAAGAACAATCCGAACGCAAAACTCATTCCCGTGGTCGACAGCATCTCCTCGGAGATCGAGGCCGTGGCAGGCGACGCCGAGTCCGAGCTGTCGCGCGGCGGCATGCGCACCAAGGTCGAGGCAGCCAAGATCGCGACCACAGGCGGCACGCATATGCTGATCGCCTCGGGCAAGATCGAGCATCCCCTGCAGGCGATCGCCGACGGCGGCCGCTGCACCTGGTTCCTGACGCCGGCCAACCCCATCACCTCGCGCAAGCGGTGGATTGCGGGCACGCTGGAGCCGAAAGGCACGCTGACCATCGATGCCGGCGCCGTGACGGCGCTGCGTGCCGGCGCCAGCCTGCTGCCGGCCGGCGTGATCAAGGTGGAAGGCCAGTTCGCCCGCGGCGATGCGGTGATCGTGCGCGGTCCTGATACCAGCGAGGTCGGCCGCGGCCTGATCGCCTACGATGCCGAGGTCGCCGAACGGATCAAGGGCCGCTCCTCCCCGGACGTGATGGCCATCCTCGGCATCAGCGGGAGGTCCGAGATGATCCACCGCGACGATCTGGTGGTGCGTGGGTAAGGACGAGCAAGTCCGCCAACTATTGCATGTCGTCAGAGCCGATATCCTGGCGGCCGTGCATCACGCGGACGATCTCGACTCCATCGGGCAGCGGGACATAGAAGATCACGTAATTGCCAACGGGGAAGCTGCGCAGGCTGTCGCGCAATTCTCGCCGTTCGCGGCCAGCCAAGGGATTTTCCACGAGCATCTCGAAAATCTCGCCGATGCGCGCGATCTGCTTGTCGGCCGCCCGAACGCTGTCCGACGCGATGAAATCCCAGATCGAATCTAGATCTTGGTCGGCTTGTGGGGCCTTGCGGAATCTATTCGCCACGTTTGCGCGCGGCCAGTCGCTGCCGTCCCCGCGCCTTGATGTCGTTCATCCATTCCTGGACATCGACCTCTTCCATTGGTCCGCTGTCAAACCCCTTCTGGATTTCCTCCCGCAGCGCCTCCAGCTTGACCCTGCGCCGCTCTTCACGCTCCTCGACTAGGCGAAGGCCTTCGCGCATGACCTCGCTCGCGGTGGCATAGCGGCCGCTCTCGACCAGATCGTCGATCAGGTCCTCGAAATGCTTTCCAATGCTGTAGCTGCTCGCCATGGAACGGCTCCGTTATCAAGTAATGATATTTATTGATATTTGAGCGCCTCGCAAGGATCCGTCCGGCCTCGGGGGCAACCAGGCCATTGGCCGACCGGGCGGCGCGAACCGGGCCCCAGCCATACCCTCCCGACCCTTCGCAGACGCGGGATTTCCGTGCTAGGACACTGCCTTAGCAGAAGGTTGAACTCTCCATGGCCGCCCCCCTCAAAGCCGTCGACGGCAATGCCGATCTCCAGGCGCTGATGTCCGATCTCGCCGCCCGTGCCCGCGCTGCCGCGCGCGTGCTGGCGCTGGCGCCGCCGGAGCAGAAGAACCGGGCGCTCGAGGCCATGGAGCGGGCGATCCGCGCGAACTCTGCCGCGATCCTTGCCGCCAATGCCGAGGACGTCGCGGATGCCCGGGCCTCGGGCACCATGATCGCCTCCTTCATCGACCGCCTGACACTGACACCTGCGCGCGTCGAGTCGATGGCCGAGGGCATCGGTATCGTGCGCGGCATCGCCGATCCGATCGGCATCGTCACCGAGAGCTGGCAGCGGCCGAACGGCATGACCATCGAGCGCGTGCGCGTTCCGCTCGGCGTCGTCGGCGTGATCTTCGAGAGCCGGCCGAACGTTGCGGCGGATGCCGGCGTGCTGTGCCTGAAATCCGGCAATGCCGTGATCCTGCGCGGCGGCTCCGACAGTTTTCGTTCGTGCCGCGCGATCCATGAATGTCTCGTCCAGGGCCTGCGTGACGCCGGGCTCCCCGAAGCGGCGATCACGCTGGTGCCGACGCGCGACCGCGCGGCGGTCGGCATGATGCTGTCAGGGCTGGACGGCGCCATCGACGTGATCGTTCCGCGCGGAGGCAAGAGCCTCGTCGCGCGCGTCGAGCAGGAGGCCCGCGTGCCCGTGTTCGCGCATCTCGAAGGCGTCAACCACGTCTATATCGATGCCAGCGCCGACCTCGCCATGGCGAAGTCGATCGTGCTCAACGCCAAGATGCGCCGCACCGGCGTCTGCGGCGCGGCCGAGACGCTGCTGGTCGATCGCGCCGCCGCCGCCAAAAACCTGAAGCCGCTGGTCGAGATGCTGATCGAGGCCGGCTGCGAAGTGCGCGGCGACGACGCCGTGCAGAAGACCGATGCGCGCGTCAAGGCTGCCAGCGAAGACGATTGGGACACTGAATATCTTGACGCGATCATCGCGGCGAAGGTGGTGGACGGTGTCGACGGCGCGATCGCGCATATCCAGAACCACGGCTCGCATCACACCGACGCGATCGTGAGCGCGGATGAGGCTGCTGCGAGGAAATTCCTGAGCGAGGTCGATTCCGCGATCGTGCTGCACAATGCCTCAACGCAGTTCGCCRATGGCGGCGAGTTCGGTTTCGGCGCCGAGATCGGCATCGCCACCGGCCGATTCCACGCCCGTGGTCCGGTTGGCGCCGAGCAGCTCACGAGCTTCAAATATCGCGTCCACGGCACAGGTCAGACGCGGCCGTAAGTCATGTCGCGAGGCGTGGGGCATTGAGTAACAATTTCGTCGCGCCACGTTTCTTCGCGCAGGCCATTCCGCCCTACACCGAAGGCATGCGCGTCGGCCTGCTCGGCGGCTCGTTCAATCCGCCGCACGAGGCCCATCGCGCCATCAGCCAGTTCACGCTGAAACGCCTCCGACTCGACCGCGTGTGGTGGCTGGTGACGCCGGGCAATCCACTGAAGGAGAACGGCACGCTGCATGAGCTCGGCGCGCGCATGCAGGCCGCGCGCGACGTCGCCGACGATCCCAGGATCGAGGTGAGCTGTCTCGAATCCGTCATTCGTACCCGCTATACTATCGACACGATCAACACCTTGCGCCGCCGCCTCAGCGGCCTGCGCTTTGTCTGGATCATGGGCGCCGACAATCTCGCTCAATTCCATCGTTGGCAGCACTGGCGGCGCATCGCCGACCAGGTGCCGATTGCGGTCATCGATCGCCCGCCGCAGAGTTTTCGCGCCCTCGCCTCGCCCGCTGCCCAGGCCCTTGCACGCTACCGCGTGCCCGAGACGGACGCGGCATTGCTTCCGGATCGGCCGGCGCCGGCCTGGGTCTTTCTGACGGGGTTGAAACTGAACCTGTCCTCGACCGGCTTGCGGAACCCGGACGGGAGCTGGAAAGGTCCGAAGTGAGACGGAGTGTGTGGACGTTGTGGGGATTTCGGACTCTCTGGCATATTGAAACCCTTAACCCCACATGATGTAGTGTAACCAGTGAGCGTCGGATTCGGCGTTCGCGATACAGTGAAAGGAATGGTCCCTGACCACATCTGTATTGTCCAAGTCTGTTTTACCCAAGGTAGCGAAACCGGCGCGTAAAACATCGACCAAAGCTGCGGCCTTGAAGGCGCAACCCGACGCCGACAAGACGCTGAGCCTGATCCTCTCCCGCCTCGACGACATGAAGGCGGAAGAGACGGTCACCATCGACCTTCGCGGCAAATCGGCGTACTCCGACTACATGATCGTTACCACCGGCCGGGTGAACCGGCATGTCGGCGCGATCGCGGACAACGTCGCCAAAGGCCTCAAGGAAAACGGCATCAGGAACATCCACGTCGAGGGCTTGCCCAATTGCGACTGGGTGCTGATCGATTCCGGCGATGTGATCGTGCACGTGTTCAGACCCGAGGTCCGCGAGTTCTACAATCTCGAGAGATTGTACACCCAGGGCCCTGGGGCGGCGAAGGCGATCTAGGCTCATCGAGCCGATTTCGAATCGGCTGACGCGCATGCTAGCGTCGTGCGCGCGCATATTGCGCGCGGTCTTGAAACACGACCTGAAGATATCATGCGCGTTGCGGTCATTGCGGTGGGCCGGCTGAAGCAGGGCCCCGAACGGGAGCTTGCCGACCGCTATTTCGAGCGGTTCGACGAAGCCGGCCGCAAGCTCGGATTCCGCGAGCTCAGCATCCACGAAATCCCCGAAAGCCGCGCGCGCGACACCGCGACTCGGATGGCCGAAGAGGCCGCGGCGATCGGTGCTCATATCCCGGAAAAATCGATCCTGGTGGCGATGGACGAGCGCGGCCAGAATCTCGACTCCACCGTATTCGCACGGCACCTCGGGCGCTGGCGCGACGAGGGTGCCGGACATACTATCTTCGTGATCGGAGGGGCGGACGGACTTTCGCCCGAATTGCGCCGTAAGGCCAAGCTCGCGATCGCGTTCGGCTCTGCGACCTGGCCGCACCAAATGGTCCGCGTCATGCTTCTGGAACAGCTTTATCGGGCCGCCACCATTCTGGCCGGCCACCCCTATCACCGCGCGTGATGCGCGCACAACGAGCACCTTTGCGTAAAGCGATGCGAGCGCCGATCCTCAACCTGCTGCTGATCGCCRGCGTCACGGGCGCAAGCCTCGCGCAAGCTCAGACGCAAGGTCAGACAATTGCGCCCGCGCCACAGACGGCGGCTGTCTCGCCCGATGCAATCAAGCAGCGCGAGCAGGAGCTCGAGGCCGCCCGCGCGAGGCAGAAGAGCGCCGAGGAAGCGCAGGCCAAGCTCAAGGCCGAGATCACCTCGCTCGGCCAGGACCGCACCCAGCTCAATCAGCAGCTGATCGATACCGCAGCCAATGTGCGGACCGTCGAGACCAAGATCGACGAAGCCGAAGCGCGGCTGCGCTCGCTCAACGGCCGCGAGCAGCAGATGCGCACCTCGCTGGAGTCGCGCCGCGCCGACATCGTCGAGGTGCTGGCGGCCCTGCAGCGCGCCGGCCGGCGCACGCCGCCGGCGCTGTTGGTGCGGCCAGAAGATGCGCTGCAATCACTGCGCACCGCCATGCTGCTCGGCGCCGTGGTGCCGGAATTGCGCGGCCGCGCCGAGAAGCTCGCGGGCGACCTCGGCGAGCTCGTGGCCTTGCGCAAGAACATCGCCGCCGAACGCGACCAGCTTGCCATCGACCGCGACAAGGTCCGCAACGACCAGACCCGGCTTACCGCCCTGGTCGACGAGCGGCAGCGCCAGCAGGCGTCGCGTGAAAAGGATCTCGACGCCGAGAACTCGCGCGCCATCGCGCTCTCCAGGCAGGTCGGCGATCTCCAGGGGCTGATCACCAAGATGGAGCAGGATCTGCAGAGCGCCGCCAAGGCCGCCGAGAAGGCGGCCGAGGCCGCCAAGCAGGCCGAGGCCAAGGCGGCCGCCAGTGCCAAGCCCGGTCCGGGCACTTTCAAGGACCGGTCCCGGACCACCCCGGCGATCGCCTTCGCCGCGGCCAAGGGGCTCCTGCCACTGCCGGTTAACGGTAACAAGATCAGGGATTTTGGCGGTTCCGATGGGGTCGGCGGTGTCCAGAAGGGCATTTCGCTGGCAACCAGGCCCGGCTCCCAGGTCACGACGCCGTGTGATGGCTGGGTTGTCTATTCCGGCCCGTTCCGCAGCTATGGACAACTCTTGATCCTCAACGCCGGGGGCGGGTATCATGTCCTGATCGCCGGGATGGAGCGCATTTCGGTTAACATCGGTCAGTTTGTGCTCACGGGGGAACCGGTCGCGACCATGGGGTCGACCTCTCAAGTCGCCTCCATTCTCGCCACGAACGCGAGTCAACCTGTGCTGTATGTCGAGTTCCGTAAGGACGGCACTCCAATCGATCCAGGCCCATGGTGGGCCGCAAATGAAGGCGAGAAGGTTCGCGGATGATGCGCAAGACTTCAGTTATCCTCCTCAGCGCGGCCACCGGTGCTGCGCTGACGCTGTTCGTGACCCAGCCGCGCGCGGTCTTCATGGGCTCCAGCGCGCGAGCCGCAACTGCAGACACCTATCGCCAGCTCAATCTGTTCGGCGATGTGTTCGAGCGCGTGCGCTCGGACTATGTCGAGAAGCCCGATGACACGAAGCTGATCGAATCCGCCATCAGCGGCATGCTCACCGGCCTCGATCCGCATTCGAGCTACATGGACGCCAAGAGCTTCCGCGACATGCAGGTGCAGACCCGCGGTGAGTTCGGCGGCCTCGGCATCGAAGTCACGATGGAGGACGGCCTGATCAAGGTGGTCTCGCCGATCGACGACACCCCCGCTTCGCGCGCCGGCGTCATGGCCAACGACATCATCACCAATCTCGACGACGAAGCCGTGCAGGGCCTGACCCTGAACCAGGCGGTCGAGAAGATGCGCGGTCCGGTCAACACCAAGATCAAGCTCAAGATCATCCGCAAGGGCCAGGACAATCCGATCGACGTCACCCTGGTGCGCGACAACATTCGCGTCCGCTCGGTGCGCGCGCGCATCGAGGCCGACGACATCGCCTATATCCGCATCACCACCTTCAACGAGCAGACCACCGAAGGCCTGAAGCGCGAGGTCGCCAACCTCTCGAATCAGATCGGCGACAAGCTCAAGGGCTACATCATCGACCTCCGCAACAACCCGGGCGGCCTGCTCGAGGAAGCGGTCACCGTCTCCGACTCGTTCCTGGAGAAGGGCGAGATCGTCTCGACCCGTGGCCGCAATGCCGAGGAGACCCAGCGCCGCACCGCGCATGCGGGCGACCTCACCAAGGGCAAGCCTGTCATCGTGCTGGTCAATGGCGGTTCCGCTTCGGCATCGGAAATCGTCGCCGGCGCGCTGCAGGACCACAAGCGCGCGACCATCGTCGGCACGCGCTCGTTCGGCAAGGGCTCGGTGCAGACGATCATTCCGCTCGGCTCTGGCAACGGCGCGCTGCGCCTGACCACGGCGCGCTACTACACGCCGTCGGGCAAGTCGATCCAGGCCAAGGGCATCGTGCCCGACATCGAAGTGCTCCAGGACGTGCCGGACGAGCTGAAGTCGCGCACCGACACCAAGGGCGAGGCTTCGCTGCGCGGCCATCTCAAGAACGACGGCGACGAGAAGACCGGCTCGCAGTCCTACGTCCCGCCGGACGCCAAGGACGACAAGGCGCTCAAGCTCGCGGACGATCTGCTCCACGGCATCAAGAACAGCGCCTCCGCGGCGCCGACGCCGGGCGACAACAAGGCCACGACCGACAAGCCCAAAGCGGCGAACTAAGTCGGCGCGTCATCTCATCTCTCGAAAAGGGCGGCTCCGGGAGCCGCCCTTTTTGCTTGGGGCTCCTGCTACCCCCGGCCTATCCCGGCCTGCCGCCGCTTGACCTCGGCGTGGTATCGTCGGCGGGAGTGATTCGGGATCTCGCATGACTGAAACGGCCGATGATCTGAGCGCCCCGCTCGGACAGGACAAGCCGCGCCGGAAACGGCGGCTGCGGCTGCCGTTCACAGCCATGCAGGCCCTCGCGGTCATGCTCGGCCTGTTCCTGGTCGCCTTCGCCGGCTTCGCCGTCTTCAACAAGGATCCGCTCGGCGGCGAGCCGATGACGCGAATTGCGATCCGCGAGCCCAGGGCCACCGACGAGAAGCCGGCCGCCGCGAGCCCTGGCCAGGAGAGCAAGCCGGAGAGCAAGCACGAGGCCAAGGAGGCGCCGAAGCAGGCGGGCGAGCAGAAGACCGTCACCATGATCGACGGTTCCACCGGCACGCGCCACGACGTGGTGATCGGTGGCGGCGATGCCGCCGACAAAGGCGACGCGGCGGCCGCCTCCGCCCCACCGCCCGTCATGACCGGGATCGACCCAAAACTGCTGGAAAAATCGCGCTACGGCATGATCCCCGTGACGGCCGAGGGCGCGAAGCCGTTCAACGTCTACGCGGCGGATGCCGACCGCGCCAAGGCGGCGAAGATGCCCGTGGTCGCGATCCTGATCGGCGGCCTCGGCGTCGGCGCGGCCAAGACCACCGACGCGATCATGCGGCTGCCGCCGGCGGTGACGCTGGCCTTCACGCCCTATGGTGCCGACCCCGGCAAGCTCGCCGAGCGGGCCCGCGCCCAGCGCCACGAGATCTTCCTCCAGATCCCGATGGAGCCCTACGACTTCCCGGACAACGACCCGGGCCCGCAGACGCTGCTGACCTCGCTCACCACCGACCAGAACATGGACCGCCTGTACTGGCACCTGAGCCGGATGCAGGGCTATGCCGGCCTCACCAATTTCATGGGCGCCCGCTTCGTGGCGACCGACGCCGCGATGCAGCCGATCATCCGCGAGGCGGCCAAGCGCGGCCTCGGCTTCTTCGACGACGGCTCCTCGCCGCGCAGCATCGCGCCCCAGGCCGCGGGCAGCCAGGCGATGCCGTTCGGCAAGGGCGATATCGCGATCGACGTGGTGCCGACCCCGGCAGAGATCGACCGCGCCCTGAACAAGCTCGAATCAATGGCGCGCGAGCGCGGCGTCGCAATCGGCACCGCCTCCGCCCTGCCGGTCTCGATCGAGCGCATCAGCAGCTGGACCAAGACATTGAGCGACCGTGGTATCCTTTTGGTGCCGTTGACAACCGCGATGCTGAAATCAAAATCTAGCTAAATCAACGGATTGGTATGTTACGGGCCCTCGGGACCGGCATACCCACCAAAAGCACGCGAGAGGTCTGGCGGAATGGCACGTTACGAGGATCTGCCCTACCGTACCTGCGTCGGTGTGATGCTGATCAACATGAAGGGTCTGGTGTTCATCGGCCGCCGCGCCGGTGGCATCGAGCATGTCGACGACGCCCATGTCTGGCAGATGCCGCAGGGCGGCGTCGATCCCGGTGAGGACACCTGGGATGCCGCCAAGCGTGAGCTCTATGAGGAGACCAGCGTGCGCTCGGTCGAGCGGCTCGGCGAGGTCCCGGACTGGCTCGTCTACGACATCCCGCGCACGGTTGCCGGGCGCGCCTGGAAGGGCCGCTATCGCGGCCAGCGCCAGAAATGGTTCGCGGTCCGGTTCACCGGCAAGGACAGCGAGATCAATGTCGAGAAACCCGGCGGCGGCCACAAGGCCGAGTTCGTGAGCTGGCGCTGGGAGCCGATGAAGAACCTGACCGGTTTGATCATCCCGTTCAAGCGCCCGGTCTATGAGCGCGTGGTGAAGGAATTTTCCGCGCTGGCGGATGAATAAATCAAATCGTCATCCCGGGTTCGGTGCTAATGCATCGCCGGAATGACGATGAAAGACGCGCGCGTGACCAATCAAAAACCCTACCGTCCCAACGTGGGGATCGCCCTCTTCAATGCCGATGGCCGCGTGCTGATCGGCCACCGCTTCAAGGGCGACGGCCCCGAGATCATCCTGCCGGGCCTCGACTGGCAGATGCCGCAAGGTGGTGTCGATGAGGGCGAGAACCTGCGCGATGCGGCGCTGCGCGAACTTTGGGAAGAGACCAGCGTCAAGAGTGCGGACTATCTCGGCGAGACAGACTGGCTGACTTACGAGTTCCCGCCCTATGACGGGCCGCAGACGCACCGGCTGGCGAAGTTCCGCGGGCAGCGCCAGAAATGGTTCGCGCTGCGCTTCACCGGTCGCGATGACGAGATCGATCCGCTGACGCCGCGCAACGAACAGCCCGCGGAGTTCGACGCCTGGCGCTGGGAGCGGCTCGACCGCGTCACCGAGTTCGTGGTGCCGTTCCGTCGCGACGTCTACCGCGCGGTCGCGCAGCAGTTTGCGCCCTTCGCAAACTAAAACCGCGAAAACAACCCCATGCACAGTAGCCGGCGATTGCAGGCGCGGTGGGCGGTGGTCGTTGCGAAGTTTTTGAAGCGTCGGAGAGAATCGGCCGCACGGCGCAATCGTCGTGCCGGCCTATGTCCAGCAAGCTCTAATTGGTCGGTCCGACCGTGAACGGGCCGATCGCGATGACGTGGCAATCGCTGTCGCGCTTGGCGCAGTCGGCGAGCGCGGAATTGACGGCGGTCTGCTCGTCCGCGGCCTTCAGGCCGAGGCCCGGCCGGCCCGCGGTCCCGACCGCGACTGCGTTCCAGCCCATGCCATCGGCGAGCTTGCGCACGACCTCGGCGCGCGCGTCGGCGGCGATCGAGGCGTTGGAAGCGGCATGGAAGAAGCCGGTGATCCTAAGCAGGGTCGGGATCGGCACGACGAAATTGTCGTCGACCGCGACGATCAGACAGGCCATGCCGGCGATGGCGCCGCACGATTCCAGCGAACGCCGCGCCGAATCGTCGACGGATGACGCGCCCAGCACCATGAAATATTGACCGCCCGGCCCGAGCGCGATCGCGCGGGATTTCGCCGCCGGCACGAACATGTTCTCGAGCCGGACTTTTGCCGGATCGCGCACCATAGGAAAATCTTTCGGCACGAAGGCCCGCTCGGTCATGGCGTCGTGGCGCACCCAGGGCTGCGGCGGCATCGGCGGCTTGCCGTGCGTGTAGACGACGTCGTTGCCGACCGCATAGAGCTCGCAGCGCCGCGGCGATTGCGCGGCATCGGCGCGCTTCTGGCATTGCTCGAGCGCCATGTTGCGCGCGGCTTCCTCGGTCGGCTGGTTCAACGCCGCGCCTGTGAAGCCGCCGATATTGAGCGCGAAGGCCTTGTAGTCGCCGGAGGCGGAATAGTCGCCGGCCAGATAGTTGCGGATGCGCTCGTTGATGAAGGGCACGCTGTCGACGGCAAGCTTGCCTGACAGCGGCGCGGCGGATGGCGAGGGCGCAGGCATCGGCGCCATCGCAGCGCCGGCTGGGCTCATCGGAGCCATCGGCGCCTTTGCCATCTGGGTCGGCATCGGGCTCGGCGCCACGGCATCTGCCGGCGCTGCGCTCGGCGTCGCGGCCGGCGCGGCCGCGGCGGTGACCGCCTGCTTGAGCTTGGTGTTGTAGAGGAAGCCGGTGACAAGGATGGCGACGACCGAGACGACGGCGACCACCAGCGGCCACATCCACACCGGTGCCGCGGCCAGCTTGGAGGCGGGCTTCTTCACTTTCGGCGTGGCGTAAGTGCCGTCCTCGCGCCGCATCGCCACCATGTAGGCGTGCACCGGCGTCGGGATGTTCTTGACCTCCTGCGCGCCGATGTCGGCGAACTGCACCGACAGCTTGTTGGCGACCTGCTCGTGCACGGCGCGGGAGACGCAGATGCCGCCGACCTCGGCGAGGCCTTCGAGCCGGGCGGCGATATTGACGCCGTCACCGAGCAGATCGCCGTTGCGCTCGACCACGTCACCGATGGTGATGCCGATGCGGAACGACATCTGCCGGCTCGGCGGATAGGCCATGTTGCGGGTTCGCAGGGATTCCTGGATGTCGATCGCGCAGCGCACCGCATCGACCGCGCTCGGAAATTCCGCGAGCACGGCGTCGCCCGCCGTGTTGAAGATGCGTCCGTTGGCTTTCGCGATGAAGTCGTCGATGACCTCGCGATAGGAGGCGAGACGCCGCAGCGTCTCCTCTTCGTCTTCCGCGACCAGTCTTGAGTAACCGGCAATATCGGCTGCGAAAATCGCTGCGATCTTGCGTTTCATCTGCTGCCAGCCCCGAAACAAATTCGCGGGCGCAGAATGCCGCTATCGGCGGCGCGGTGCAACAAAGTTTCAGCGCCCGCCACTTCCGTGACGAGCGCTGAACCTGTTCAGGAATTTGTAGCTTGAGCCCCGGAGCAGTGCACCGGGGCTTAGTGCATAGCCGTGCTGTTGAGCTGCTGCTGGATGCTCTTGAAGTGGTCGAGCCGCTCGATGGCCTGATCGAGCTCGCCGCCTTCGTGCTCCTTCAGGCCGTCTTCCATCTCGGAGATGGTCGCGGCGAACTGGGCACGGTCGAGTTCGTCGAGCGACGTCGCGACGTCGGCGAGCACGGTGAGGCCCTTCTCGGAGACTTCGGCGATACCGCCGAGCACGATGATCTTCACGTGCCTGCCGCCCGTGGTCACGGTGAGGATGCCGGGCCGGATCGCAGCCACGACCGGCGCATGTCCCGCCAGCACGCCGAAGTCACCCTCGACGCCGGGGATATCGACCTGATCGACCTGACCCGAGAATGCGAGCTTTTCCGGCGAGACGAGATCGAAGTGGATGGTGGCCATTGGAAACCTGCGAATGGTGAGTAGCGAACGCGCGAGTGGCGAGCAGCGAATGGCGAATAGATTCTACTCGCCATTCGCTATTCGCCAGCTTAGGCGGCTTCCGCCGCCAGCTTCTTGCCCTTCTCGACTGCCTCTTCGATGGTGCCGACCATGTAGAAGGCTGCTTCCGGCAGGTGGTCATACTTGCCTTCGCAGAGGCCGCGGAAGCCCTTGATGGTGTCCGCGAGGTCGACGAACTTGCCGGGCGAGCCGGTGAAGATTTCGGCGACGTGGAACGGCTGCGACAGGAAGCGCTSGATCTTGCGGGCGCGGGCCACCGTCAGCTTGTCCTCTTCCGAAAGCTCGTCCATGCCGAGAATGGCGATGATGTCTTGGAGCGACTTGTAGCGCTGCAGCACCTGCTGGACCTGACGCGCGGTGTCGTAGTGCTCTTGGCCGACGACGAGCGGCGAGAGCATGCGCGAGGTCGAGTCGAGCGGGTCCACCGCGGGGTAGATGCCCTTTTCCGAGATCGCGCGGTTCAACACCGTGGTCGCGTCCAGATGCGCGAACGAGGTCGCGGGCGCCGGGTCGGTCAAGTCGTCGGCCGGAACGTAGATGGCCTGCACCGAGGTGATCGAGCCCTTCTGCGTGGTGGTGATGCGCTCCTGGAGCGCGCCCATGTCGGTGGCGAGCGTCGGCTGATARCCCACMGCCGAAGGAATACGGCCGAGMAGMGCCGACACTTCCGARCCRGCCTGSGTGAAGCGGAAGATGTTGTCSACGAAGAACAGMACGTCCTGACCCTGGTCGCGGAAGTGCTCGGCGACGGTGAGACCGGTGAGGCCGACGCGGGCGCGGGCGCCCGGCGGCTCGTTCATCTGGCCGARCACCAGCGCGCACTTGGATTTCACGCTCGGATCCGGATTGTGCGGATCGGCGTTGACCTTGGACTCGATGAACTCGTGATAGAGGTCGTTGCCTTCGCGGGTACGCTCGCCGACGCCGGCGAACACGGAGTAACCACCGTGCGCCTTCGCGACGTTGTTGATCAGCTCCTGAATCAGCACGGTCTTGCCGACGCCGGCGCCGCCGAACAGGCCGATCTTGCCGCCCTTCGCATACGGAGCAAGAAGATCGACGACCTTGATGCCGGTGACGAGAATTTCAGCTTCGGTCGACTGGTCGGTGTAGCTCGGCGCTTCCTGGTGGATGGCGCGGAGACCTTCGGACTTGATCGGGCCGGCTTCGTCGATCGGCTCGCCGATCACGTTCATGATGCGGCCGAGCGTACCGTCACCCACCGGAACCGCGATCGGCTGGCCGGTGTCGGTCACTTCCTGGCCGCGCACCAGACCTTCGGTCACGTCCATCGCGATCGTACGGACGGTGGACTCACCGAGATGCTGCGCAACTTCCAGCACGAGGCGGATGTTGCCGTTCCGGGTTTCCAGCGAATTGAGAATGGCGGGCAGGTGGCCCTCGAACTGCACGTCGACGACGGCGCCCATGACCTGGGTGACGCGACCGACCTGGTTAGCTGCTGTAGCCATGAATAGCTCTCCTTCGAAATTCTGGACTTGAACGACCGTCGTTTGGTTCGTGCGTCAGACCGCCTCGGCGCCGGAGATGATCTCGATCAGCTCCTTGGTGATCTGGGCTTGACGGGTTCGGTTGTAGATCTGGGTTTGCTTGCGGATCATTTCGCCGGCATTGCGGGTGGCGTTGTCCATCGAGCTCATCTGCGCGCCATAGAACGAAGCGTTGTTTTCCAGCAGCGCGCGGAAGATCTGCACCGCGATGTTGCGCGGCAACAGGCCGGACAGCAGTTCGTCCTCCTCCGGCTCGTAATCGTAGGACGTCGTCGGCGCGTTCGCCGCCTTTTCCTCGACGACCAGCGGGATGATCTGCTGCGCGGTCGGGATCTGGGCGATCACCGACTTGAACTGCGCGTAGAACAGCGTGCAGACGTCGAACTCACCGTTGTCGAAACGGGCCAGCACCTTCTTGGCGATGTCCTCGGCGTTGACGAAGCCGAGCTGACGAACGCTACGCAGGTCGAGGTGCTCGACGATCTGCTTGTCGAACAGGCGGCGGAGCTGCTCATAGCCCTTGCGGCCGACACAGAAGAATTTCACTTCCTTGCCCTGCGCGATCAGCGCCTGGGCGCGCTCGCGGGCGAGGCGCACGATCGAGGAGTTGAAGGCGCCGGACAGACCGCGCTCGCCGGTGCAGACCAGCAGCAGGTGGACCTGGTCCCTGCCGGTGCCGGCCAGCAGCGCCGGCGCGCCGGGCGAACCCGCAGCGGCGCTGGCGATGTTGGAGATCACCGCGCTCATCTTGTCGGCATAGGGCCGCGCCGCCTCGGCCGCTTGCTGGGCACGGCGCAACCTCGACGCCGCGACCATCTGCATCGCCTTGGTGATCTTCTGCGTCGCCTTGGTGGAGGCGATGCGGACGCGCATGTCTTTAAGTGACGCCATTCTTCGTCCCCGACGATCCGACCCTTTGGCCTGATCGCAAACCTATCCAGTCGTCATGCCCGGGCTCGCCCCGGGCATCCACGCGGTGCCTCACACGCCGTTAGACGTGGATGGCCGGGACAAGCCCGGCCATGACGGCATTTACGCGAAGCTCTTCGCGAAGCCTTCGACCACCGACTTCAGCTTGGCGGCGGTGTCGTCGGAGAGATCGCGGCTGTCGCGGATCGCGTTGAGGATCTCGGCGTTCTTGCCGCGCAGCAGCGACAGCAGACCGTCCTCGAACGCGCGCACCTTGTTGAGCGGGAGCGGATCGAGATAGCCGTTGGTGCCGGCCCAGATCACGCAGACCTGCTCTTCCATCTTCAGCGGCGCGAACTGCGGCTGCTTGAGCAGCTCGGTCAGGCGCGAACCGCGGTTGAGCAGGCGCTGGGTCGAGGCGTCGAGATCGGAGCCGAACTGCGCGAACGCCGCCATTTCGCGGTACTGCGCGAGCTCGCCCTTGATCTTGCCGGCGACCTTCTTGGTGGCCTTGGTCTGCGCGGACGAACCGACGCGCGACACCGACAGACCGACGTTCACCGCGGGACGGATGCCCTGGAAGAACAGGTCGGTTTCCAGGAAGATCTGGCCGTCGGTGATCGAGATGACGTTGGTCGGAATGTAGGCCGACACGTCGTTGGCCTGGGTTTCGATGACCGGCAGCGCCGTCAGCGAGCCCGAGCCCTGGTCCTTGTTCAGCTTCGCCGCGCGCTCGAGCAGGCGGGAGTGCAGATAGAACACGTCGCCCGGATAGGCTTCGCGGCCCGGCGGGCGGCGCAGCAGCAGCGACATCTGACGGTAGGCGACGGCCTGCTTGGACAGATCGTCATAGATGATGACGGCGTGCATGCCGTTATCGCGGAAGTACTCGCCCATGGTGCAGCCGGTGAACGGCGCGATGTACTGCATCGGAGCCGGATCCGAAGCGGTGGCGGCGACGATGATCGAGTACTCGAGCGCGCCCTGCTCTTCCAGCACCTTCACGAACTGGGCGACGGTCGAACGCTTCTGGCCGATCGCGACGTAGACGCAATACAGCTTGATGTTCTCGTCCGGCTGCGCGTTGAGCGGCTTCTGGTTCAGGATGGTGTCGAGCGCGATCGCGGTCTTGCCGGTCTGACGGTCGCCGATGATCAGCTCGCGCTGGCCACGGCCGATCGGGATCAGGGCGTCGATCGCCTTGAGGCCGGTCGCCATCGGCTCGCTCACCGACTTGCGCGGAATGATGCCGGGCGCCTTGACGTCGACGCGCATGCGCTTGTCGGCCTGGATCGGGCCCTTGCCGTCGATCGGGTTGCCGAGCGCGTCGACGACGCGGCCGAGCAGGCCCTTGCCGACCGGCGCGTCCACGATGGCGCGGGTGCGCTTGACGGTCTGGCCTTCCTTGATCTCGCGGTCGGCGCCGAAAATAACGATACCGACGTTGTCGGTTTCGAGGTTCAGCGCCATGCCGCGGGTGCCGTTCTCGAATTCGACCATTTCGCCGGCCTGGACGTTGTCCAGACCATAGACGCGGGCAATACCGTCGCCGACGGACAGCACCTGTCCGACTTCGGAGACTTCAGCTTCCTGGCCGAAATTCTTGATCTGGTCCTTCAGGATCGCGGAAATTTCCGCGGCGCGGATGTCCATCAGCCTGCCTCTTTCATCGCGTGCTTGATCGAATTGAGTTTGGTGCGAAGCGAACTATCGATCATGCGGCTGCCAAGCTTGACCACGAGGCCACCGATGATCGAGGGATCGACCTTCACGTTGAGCGCGACGTCCTTGCCGGTCACCGACTTCAGGGCAACCTTGAGGGCGTCGAGATTCTTGTCCGAAAGCGCCTCCGCCACGGTGACGTCGGCCGTCGTCTCGCCCTTGAACCTGGCGACGAGGGCGCGATAGGCGCGAATGACGTCAGCCACCGCGAACAGGCGGCGGTTGGCGGTCAGGACTTTCAGGAAATTGGCGGAGATGCCGGCGATACCCGCCTTGTCCAGCACGGCCGAGAGGGCCCTGGACTGGGTATCGGCCGCAAACACCGGGCTGCGGACGAGGCGCGTCAGATCGGCGCTTTCGCTCAGCAAGCCCTCGAATTTATCGAGATCGGCTTTGACCTCGTCGACCACATTCTGGTCGCGGGCCAGTTCAAACAAGGCCGTTGCATAACGGCCGGACACACCGGAAACGGACGTATCTTCTGCAGCCACAGACGCGCTCTTTTTGCTGTCAAACTCGCAAGGGAAAAACCGTCGCCACAAAGCGGCGCCAAGCGATCCAAGCCCTTGGAATTCAAGCGGGACTTCGATTTTCGGCCGACACGGGAGGTGCCGGGTCCGTTAAAATCGCGGCTTTGCTAACATAGCAGGCGCGCACGTGCAACATGACGCCAAATTAAAGGCACGACCTTCTGTCGCCAGTTCGTCGCAGCCGACGGCACCGCGGTAGCGGCCTGCCACGTCGCGGAATGACGCGCCCCCTCGGCGGCATCGCGGCCATTCGTTCCTGCCCTCAGCGCATAGCGGCCATGAACACGGATCGCTGAGGCGTGAGTCGGACGTGACGAGCGGCCTCCCCTGAATACTTTCCTAATTCTAAACATGAAGTATAATGACCTTGTTTTACAGTATTAGTGAGTAATAAAATAGTTAAAGAATTGTTAAAGCGAAAGATTCCAGAACATTGGCTGCAACATTGATGCCAATCACAGAATATTTCATGACGACACAGAATGGATTTACTGCCCAATTCACGCCTCATTAGGAATCGAAACGCGATCCCGCTCACAGACTTACGGGGGCTCCACTTGCCACATATGTGGCAATACTAGATTAGGGACCACTAAATGCTGTCTTTGAAGACGCTGGGCTCCGTGCCCCGGCCGCGCACGGCGATCGCTTTCGTTGCCGCCACTCTCCTCGTCGGTGGAACCGCCACCGAAGCTTCTGCCAAATCCCGGCATCACCACCGGTACTCTCACCATCATCACCGCCACCACGCCCAGAGCGATGCCAACACGACCTCCGATTGGCGCAACGCCAACGCGTCGATGACGCCGTCGTCGGGCACGGGCCGCAGCTTCTCCGGCATGGCCTCCTATTATGGCAACGAGTCCGGCAGCCGGACTGCGTCGGGCCAGCGCTTCAACCAGAATGCCATGACCGCGGCTCACCGTTCGCTGCCGTTCGGCACCAAGCTGCGCGTCACCCATGGCGGCTCGAGCGTCATCGTCACCATCAATGACCGTGGCCCGTTCATTCGCGGCCGTGTCCTCGACCTCTCCACGGGCGCTGCCCGCGCCATCGGCCTCACCGGCGCCGGCGTCGGCCGCGTCACCGCGGAAGTCGTCTCCTAAGGCGCCACCAGCGCCTCACCGACAAAGCGCAAATCTCGCCATCGTCCGCGGACGTGTGAGCGGCGAGACCAGTTCGGGCGAAACAAGCCCGCCGTCTTGGGGGACGGCGGGCTTTTTGTTTGCCCCGTCATTCCGGGGCGATGCGTAGCATCGAGCCCGGAATCCATCAGGCCGTAGAGTTGGTGGATGAATGGATTCCGGGTTCACGCTTCGCGTGCCCCGGAATAACGGGGGAACTACAAAAAGCTCTGCGGGTCGACGTCGACTTCGAGCTTTTGATTGCCCTTCGGCTTCGGGCAGACGGCCAGCCAGTTGCGCAAATAGTCCGACAGATCGAAACCGCGCGCCGATTTCACCAGGATGCGGAAACGGTAGCGGCCCTTGATCACGGCGAGCGGGGCCTCCGCCGGTCCCAGCACCACGACGCGCTCGTCGCGCGGTGCGAGCGCAACGAGGCGGCGGCCCAAACCTTCGGCGCTCGGACGGTCGCCTGCCGAAATGATCAGGCTCGCGAGCCGGCCGAACGGCGGATAGAGCGTGCGCTCGCGCAGATCGATCTCGCTGTCGTAGAAGGCCTCGCGGTCGCAGGCGATCAGCGCCTTCATCACGGGATGATCGGGCTGGTGGGTCTGGAGATAGCCGACGCCGCGGCCCTGCTCGCGCCCGGCACGGCCGATCACCTGGTTGAGCAGCTGCCAGGTGCGTTCCGACGCGCGCGGATCGCCGTTGGACAGGCCCAGATCCGCATCGACCACGCCGACGAGATTGAGCCGCGGAAAGTTGTGGCCCTTGGCGACGAGCTGCGTGCCGATGATGATGTCGACGCGACCCTCCGCGATCTCGGTAAGCTCGGAGCGCATCGTCTCGATCGAGGTGATGAGATCGCTCGACAGCACCATGGTGCGCGCCTCGGGGAACAGCGCGGCCGCCTCCTCCTGCAAGCGCTCGACGCCCGGCCCGACCGCGACCAGCGATTCCTCGGCCGCGCAATGCGGGCAGGTCTGCGGGCGCGGCATCGAGAAGCCGCAATGGTGACAGACCAGCCGCTGGCGGAAGCGGTGATCGACCAGCCAGGCATCGCAGATGGTGCAGGCGAAGCGATGGCCGCAGGCACGGCACAGGGTCAGCGGCGCATAGCCGCGGCGATTGAGGAACAGCAGCGCCTGCTCGCGCTTTTCAATCGCTTTTCTGATCTCGGAAGCGAGCCGCGGCGAGATGAAGCGGCCGCGCGCCGGCGGCTCGCGGCGCATGTCGATGGCCTCGATATGCGGCATGTGCTGGCCGCCGAAGCGCGAGGGCAGCGCGATGCGCTGATAGCGGCTCTTGCGCGCATTGACCTCGGATTCGACCGACGGCGTGGCGGAGGCCAGCACGATCGGGATCTTTGCGATATGCGCGCGGACCACCGCCATGTCGCGGGCGTGATAATGCACGCCCTCGTCCTGCTTGTAGGCCTGGTCGTGCTCTTCATCGACCACGATGAGGCCGAGATTGGCGTAAGGCAGAAACAGCGCCGAGCGCGCGCCGACCACGACCGGCGCACTGCCGTCGGAGATCGCGGCCCAATTGCGCGCGCGGGTGCGCGGCGTCAGCTCGGAGTGCCATTCGATCGGCCGCACGCCAAAGCGCTGCGCGAAGCGGTCGAGGAACTGGCCGGTCAGCGCGATCTCCGGCATCAGGATCAGCGATTGCTTGCCGCGGCGGATGGTCTCTGCAATCGCCTCGAAATAGACCTCGGTTTTGCCCGAGCCGGTGACGCCGTCGAGCAGCGCAACGTGAAAGGTGCCGTTGGCGGCGAGCGCGCGCATCGCATCCACCCCGGCGCGCTGGAGCGGTGAAAAATCCGGCTGGCCAAAATCCGGATCGGGTGCCGGCGGCGGCGGAGGCGGCGGCATCGGCTCGACCGTGAGCGTGCCTTCGTCGACGAGGCCGTCGATCACGCCGGCCGAGACGCCGGCTTCCTTGGCCGCTTCGGACTTGCCGTGCAGCAGGCGATCCGACAGCAGCTCGATCACGCGCTGCCGCGCCGGCGTCAGCCGTCGCGGCGGATCGCCGACCAGGCGCACACCGGCGCGCACCCGCTCCGGGCCGAGATTCTCGCCCATGCGCAGGCACATCCGCAGCACCATGCCGCGCGGGCTCAGCGTGTAATTGGCGACCCAGTCGACGACCGAGCGCAGCTCAGGCTTCAGCGGAGGAAGATCGAGCTTTTCGCTGACCTCCTTGAGCCGGTTGTGCAGGCGCGGGTCGGGATTGGCGTTCTCCGCCCAGACCACGGCCAGCACCTCGCGCGGGCCGAGCGGCACGCCGACGAGATCGCCCGCCTTCAGCTCCATCCCCCGCGGCACCTTGTAGGAATAGGTCTGGTCGAGCGCGACCGGCACCAGCACGTCGACCATGCGGGTCGCGTTGGCGGGGGTGATCGTGCTGCGCGACGAATGATCCATCAAAGGTCTTTGGAGGGAGAATCGGAACCTTGGGGCCTTGAAGCTAACGCCCCCGGGCGGCCTTAGCTAAGAGTAAACGGGTGTGATGCGATATACTGAGTGGAATCATTACGTCCAGAGCGCATGAGCAAAGCCGCGGCCCCATTAATCGAGCTCGCCAGCGCCGATCCCTCGATCGCGCAGGAGATGACGCGCTGGCTGTCGCATCTCGGCGCCGAGCGGCGGCTGTCGCCGAAGACGCTGGAGGCCTATGGCCGCGACCTGCGGCAATGCCTGGACTTCCTTTGCGCCCATTGGGGCGAGCGCGTGACGCTGGCGCGCTTTGCCGCGCTGGAAGCCACCGACATCCGCGCCTTCATGGCGATGCGCCGCGCCGACGACATTGCCGGCCGCTCGCTGATGCGCGCGCTGGCGGGCCTGCGCTCGTTCGGCCGTTTCCTCGAACGCGAAGGCAAGGGCAAGGTCGGCGCACTCTCGGCTATCCGCGCGCCCAAGGTGGCCAAGACTTTGCCGAAGCCGCTGCCGATGGCATCCGCAAAACGTCTCGCCGACGCCGACGAGCGCGCCGGCGAGGAACGCGAGACGTGGGTTCTGGCCCGCGATGCCGCGGTGATGGCGCTGCTGTATGGCTCGGGCCTGCGCATCTCCGAAGCGTTGGGGTTGAAGCGCCGCGAGGTGCCGCGTCCCGGCGAGGGCGACGTGCTGATCGTGACCGGCAAAGGCAACAAGACCCGCATGGTGCCGGTGCTGCAGAACGTGCTCGCGCTCGTGCAGGAATACGTTGCGATGTGCCCCTATCCGTTGCCGGCGGAAGGCCCGATCTTCCTCGGCGCGCGCGGCGGCCCGCTCAGCCCGCGCATCATCCAGCTGGCGATGGAACGGCTGCGCGGCGCGCTCGGCCTGCCCGACAGCGCGACGCCGCATGCGCTGCGACACTCCTTCGCCACGCATCTGCTCTCGCGTGGCGGGGATTTGCGCGCAATCCAGGAGCTGCTGGGTCACTCCTCGCTCTCGACCACGCAGATCTACACCGGTATCGATTCGGAGCGGCTGCTCGAAGTCTATGCGAACACGCATCCGCGGCGATGAACCTGACATGAAGCTGTCATAGCGCGCGTGCCTCTTGCGCGGCGCCCGCGGTTCGGTCAATCGTGGGGAACCGCGACTGGAGGGAATCATGAGCGCACACGAAAGCATGGAGCATGCCGAACACGCCGAGCACGCGTCCGGATCGAACAAGAAGATCGCTCTTCTGATCGCCGTGCTGGCGCTGTTCCTGGCGATCTCCGAGACGCTCGGCAAGGGCGCCCAGACTGAATCGATCAGCAAGAACGTCGAATCCGCCAATCTCTGGGCGTTCTTCCAGGCCAAGACCATCCGCCGCACCGTGGTGCTGACCGCGTCCGAGCAGGGCAAGCTCACGCTGGCCGCCACCACCGACGACCTCCTGAAGGCGACGGTGCAGAAGCAGGTCGACGACTGGACCAAGACCGCGCAGCGCTACCGCTCCGAGCCCGAGACCGGCGAAGGCACCGAGCAGCTCGCCGAGAAGGCCAAGCACGCCGAGCACGAGCGCGACGAGGCGACCGCGAAATATCATCACTTCGAGCTGGCCTCCGCCGCCTTCCAGATCGGCATCGTTCTGGCCTCGGCCACCATCATCACCGGCATGATCGCGCTCGCCTATGTCGCCGGCGTCCTGACCCTGGCCGGCCTCCTCATGACCGCGCTCGGCCTGTGGTGGCCGCATCTGGTGCATTTGCATTGAGGGGCTGATGCGGGGCGCATAAGGCCAAAAACATCGACGCTGTCATGCCCCGGCTTGATGTTTAGCCCGGACAGATCACTGACGGGTGTTCGGAGACATAGCTGACACATCAACATTGGCTGGATTGGTCCGATTCGGGAGGCCGTCCATGCCTTGGAGCGAGGTGTCAGTGATGGATCAGCGCCACGAGTTTGTGCGGCTGGCTTT
>NZ_JBFRFR010000077.1:0-38936 GCF_052114925.1 Bradyrhizobium sp. 2TAF36
CAACAACCCCGTCCTCAAGGCCTTCTTTGAGCGCCTCGTGGCCAATGGAAAGCCGAAGCTCGTTGCCCTGATCGCCGTCGCCCGCAAGCTGCTGACCATCCTCAATGTCATGATCAGGACGAAAACACCATGGCAACCCGCTTGACAGCGAATCAGTCGCTCACCCGTCTCGCCGCTACGCGGCGAGCCACCCTCTCCCGCAAGGGGAGAGGGTAAGGGCGGTGCGTTCAGCGTCGAGTTTTAATCCCACACCGGCGCAAAGCCTGGATTGACGCAACGCCTGTCCTTGGGCAACGCCGCGATCTTCTTGCGGTCGGCATCGTCGAGCGTGATCTTCAGCGCATCGAGATTGGCCTGCTGGCTCTCGCGGCGCGAGGCCTTCGGGATCGCAGCGACACCGTTCTGGTCGAGCAGCCACTTCAGCGCGACCTGCGCGGCGGTCGCGTTGTGCCTGGCGCCGATCTCGGCCAACGCCGGATCTGACGCGATGCGTCCTTGCGCGAGCGGGCAATAGGCGACCAGCGGGATCGATTTGGCGTTGAGATAGGCCAGCACCTTCGATTGATCGAGCATGGCGTGATATTCGATCTGGTTGCAGGCGATCGGCGCCTTGATGTCCTCGACCGCGATCTTGAGCAGCGCCGTGGTGAAATTGGCAACGCCGATCGCCCGCGTACGCCCTTCCTCCTTCAGCTTCATCAGGGTCTCGAACACCGCGCCCCAGTTCGCGGATTTCGACGGCCAGTGCACGAGGTAGAGATCGACATGGTCGAGCCGGAGCTTGGTCAGGCTGGCGTCGAAGGCGCGGCGGATCGCATCGGGGCTGAGATTCTCGTGCCAGACCTTGGTCGTGACATGCAGCTCGCCGCGCGGCAGCCGGGCCGCGGCGAGCGCGGCACCGATCGGCTCTTCATTGGCGTACATCTCGGCGGTGTCGATGTGGCGATAGCCGATCGACAGCGCGCTCTCCACCGCCGCGCGGCAGGCATCGCCCTGCATGCGGAAAGTGCCGAGGCCGAGCTTGGGCATGCTGATGCCCTGTGTCTTCAGATGATCCATGAGCTAACTCCTGACGTATTTCAGCCGCCGAACACGCGGTGGGGCCGCAAGGGCAGACTCTTCGGTGATGGAAAAGAAGTGGCGGGAATGGAGACTATAGCGCAGGAGACGCGAGGCGGCCAATCAAGATCGGGTTAGTGCTGGGATGCGCGATCCGTCCCCACCGTCATGCCCGGGCATAGCCGTCCGAAGGACGGCGTCGCTTCCGCTCGCCTATGCCCGGGCATCGACGTTCTCAGGGCCGAGCAGCAGGGCGTGGATGGCCGGGTCAAGCCCGGCCATGACGACGGAGAGAGTTGCCCACTCACGAATGCTGCGCGACCACGGCCGGGCGCGCCTGCGGMTGCGGCACGATGTCGACCGACCAGAGGTCGCGGTTGTCGACGTCTTTCAAGGTCACGGTCATCACGCCGCTCGCACCGTCGATATCGACCCTGCCGAAGAACTGCAGGCCGAAGCACGGCGCGAGGTTCTCCCCCTGCGCCTCGCTGCAGCCGTTCTGGTACATCGCGACCGGGCCAAACGTATTGTCGAGCTCGCCCGGACCCCAGGTGCCGGCATGGAGCGGGCCGGAGACGAACTCCCAGAACGGCTCAAAATCCTGGAATTGCGCCTTGTTCGGATCGTAATAATGCGCGGCGGTGTAGTGCATGTCGGCGGTGAGCCAGACGATGTTGCGGATGCCGGCGCGCTTGATGGAGCTGAGGAGGTCGGCAATTTCATGCTCACGCCGATCGGGCGCTCCATTGCCGAGCGCGACGGCATCGAGACTGACGAGGCCGATCGGCAGGTCGGCCGCGATCACCTTCCAGGTCGCACGCGAAGCGGCAAGCTCCCGCTTCAGCCAGGCGAGCTGCTCGGCACCGAGAATCCAGCCGCGATGGTCCTCGCCCTTGTTCCAACTGTCGTCACGGTAGCTGCGCATGTCGATCATGAAGACGTCGAGCAGCGGACCGTAAGCGATCTTGCGATAGACGCGGCCCTGTCGCGCGCCGACGTCGCGGATCGGCATGAAATCGAAGAAGGCACGGCGGGCGCGCGCGACCAGGCGCGGCGTGCCGTCGTCCTCATAGCCGGCGTCGTCATAGCTGCCGGTCGGCGACCAGTCGTTGGTGACCTCGTGGTCGTCCCACTGTGCGAACATCGGCACCTCCGCATGGAACGCGCGAAAATGCTCGTCGAGATGGTTGTATTTGTAGTTGCCGCGGAATTGCGCCAGCGTGTGCGCGGCCTCGGCTTTTTCCTCGGTCACCAGATTGCGCCAGGTCTCGCCGTTCGGCAGCTTCTGCTCAGAGGGAATCGTGCAGTCGGCGTAGATGTGATCGCCGGAGTGGATGAAGAAGTCCGGGCGATTGTCGAGCATGGTGCGATAGCTGCGATAGCCGCCGCGCGAGATGTCGATGCCCCAGCCCTGCCCCGCGACGTCGCCTGACCACACGAACGAGATCGATTGCCCTGCGGCCGGCGCTGTGCGGAAATGGCCGACGCGGCTTTCGCCGGCAATGCCGGTGGCGATGTCGTCGAAGCGCACGCGATAGAAGATGTCCTGCCCGGACGGCAGATCGTTCAGCAGCAGTTTTGCGGTGAAGTCGGCATCGGGCAGCGCGTCGCGCGAAGCTGACGCCATGATCGTCTTGAAACTCTCGACGGTCGCGCATTCCACCTGCATCCGCGCGGGCCGGTCGGCGCGCGCCCAGATCACGGCGGAGCCATCCGAGACATCGCCGGACTGAATGCCACCCGCGATCTGCGGGCGATCGGCGGCGCGGCTGATGGATGGCTTTGCGAGTGTGCCGAGCGCGGCAACGGCGAGGCTTGAAGTCGAGCGGACCAGGAACTGCCGCCGGGTCCATGCGCGCGAGGCGCGGAGCGTTGCCATTCAGGAAACCTTCGTCGAATCACGACGGAAGGTGCCTGCGCTCCTTGACTCCTATCCTGACGGTTTCTTGACTCCGCGCCTACGGTTTTGCGACGCCCGGATGACGCGAGAGATCCGGCTAGTGCTTCCAGTTGCAGATGCCGCCGGTGCGGCACGGCCAGGTCTGGATGCGGGTGTCCATCGCCTGCGCGTCCAGCGGATTGCCGCGACGATGTGCAAGCTTGGTGCGCGCTGCGCCGCGCGGCTGGGCGCTCCTGGCATGAACAACCTTCGGCCCGGTCACGTGCACGCGCTCGGCGGCAACTTTCTTCGGCACGTCGATGGGTTCGCCGCGCGCCTGCGCCTCGTTGCCACCCTTCGCCTCCAACGCGACCGGGGCGAACTGCGTCTCGGGCCCAAGCCGCTTCGGCGACAGCACCGCCTTGGAGAGATCGAGACCGAGATATTCGTCGGGCTTGTAGTCGTCAGCGCGCGCAATGCCGCCCCATGCGAGCACGAGGGCAACGGCAACTGCAAAAGAAACGCTCTTCAGGACCACGGACGCCTCCTGAAATCACTTATTTCAAGGGGTAATTTACCTCTATTTAGGAGGCGTCACGCGCAATTCCAGCGGCCAAGTGCCGCCGTGGTTAAGAAGTTTGGCGGTGTCAGGCGACCTTTCGCGCCGCACCCGTCCCGTCCAGGAACCCCATCAGGCGGCTGCGGATGATCTCTTCCGCCTCATCCATGATGCGATCGACGAGCTCCTTGCAGGAGGGGATGTCGTGGATCAGCCCTGCGACCATGCCGCAGCTCCAGGCACCCGCGTCCATCTGGCCGTCCAGCATGATCTTCGGATAGACGCCCGCGACCTGGTCGTGGATGTCGTCGATGCTCAGCTTGGCGCCCTTCTCGCGCTCGATCTCGAGCAGACGATCGACGTTGGCGTTCTTGAGCACGCGCTCGGTGTTGCGCAGAGCGCGCATGATCAGGCGGGTGTCGAGCTCGGTTGCCGCAACAAGCGCGTTCTTCACGTTCTGATGCACCGGTGCTTCCCTGGTGGCGATGAAGCGCGTGCCCATGTTCATGCCGGCCGCACCCAGCGACAGCGCTGCGACGAGGCTGCGCCCGTCCGCCATCCCGCCGGAGGCGACGAACGGGATCTTCAATTCCTCCGCCGCGCGCGGCAGCAGGATCATGTTGGGAATGTCGTCCTCGCCGGGATGGCCGCCGCACTCAAAGCCGTCGACGCTGACGGCGTCGCAGCCGATGCGCTCGGCCTTCAGGGAGTGGCGCACGGACGTGCATTTGTGGATCACCTTGATGCCGGCGGCCTTCAGCGCAGGCATGTATTGTTCGGGGCTGCGCCCCGCCGTCTCCACCGCCTTGATGCCGCCTTCGACGATGGCCGCGATGTATTCCGGATAAGGCGGCGCCGCGAAGGTCGGCAGGAAGGTGAGGTTCACGCCGAACGGCTTGTCCGTCATGTCGCGGCAGCGCGCGATTTCCTTCGCGAGCAATTCCGGCGTCTTCTGCGTGAGACCCGTGATGATGCCGAGCCCTCCGGCATTGGAGACGGCAGCGGCGAGTTCGGCAAAGCCGACGAAATGCATGCCACCCTGAATGATCGGGTGCTCGATGCCGAACAGTTCGGTGATCGCGGTCTTCACGTAGGGGCCTCCCGGATTTCAGTTTGTATTGGGATCAGTCTAGCCGCAGTCTTGCTCCGCGGTCACCATTTCTCTCCGAAGGGACGGATCTCCATCTCGAAGGTCCAGGCGCTCTTCGGCTGCTGATAGAGCTGCCAATAGGCATCCGCGACAGATGACGGCGGCATCAGAAGATCGGGATTATCAATCGCATTCGCCCCGAGCGCTTCGAGCCGGCGCTGCCGCACCCACTCGGTGTCGACGCCGGAATCGATGATGAGATGGGCGACGTGGATGTTGTTCGGCCCGAGCTCGCGCGCCATCGCCTGCGCCACTGCGCGCAGTCCGAATTTTGCGCTGGCAAAGGCAGCAAAGCCGCTGCCGCCGCGCAAGCTCGCCGTCGCACCGGTGAAGAAGATGTTGCCGCCACCGCGCGGCAGCATCAGCCGCGCCGCTTCTCTGCCGGCCAGGAAGCCGGAATAGCAGGCCATCTCCCACACCTTCCGGAACACGCGCTCGGTGGTGTCGAGGATCGGGAAATTGACGTTGGCACCGACGTTGAAGATGCAGACTTCGAGCGGCGCATGCTGGTCGGCGTCATTGAGGAAGGAGATGACCTCCTCCTCTTTGCGTGCATCGAGCGAGCGCGCGTGAATCTCGCCGCCGGCGGCCTCGATGTCCTTCACCAGCGGCGCCAGCTTGTCGCCGTTGCGGCGCCCGGCAAAGACCGTGAAACCTTCCGCGGCAAATTTCTTGGCGATCTCGGAGCCGATGAAATCGCCGGCCCCGATCACGGCGGCTGTCGCGTTTCGCTTGGGCAAGGTCACCTCCTCCTGTGGGAACGGCATGTGATTGAGCCGGAGGCTATAGTTCTAAAATAGAACTGTCAAACTACAGGGGTGAATGGTAGCCTGCAGCGAGAATAGCGCTGATCATTCAAGTCAGTTCCTTTTTCTGACTTACTACCCTTTGCCGGAGATCGCTACATGAAGTGGGACACGCTGGATGAAGAGCCCTGCTTGCTCTCCCGCACCATCGCCGTGGTCGGCGACCGCTGGACGCTGCTGATCCTGCGCGAATGTTTTTTACGCGTGCGCCGGTTCGAGGGATTTCAGTCCTCGCTCCAGATCACGCGGCACCTGCTCTCGGAGCGTCTGAAGAAGCTGGTGCGGTTCGGCATCCTGCGCCGCGTCCCCTATTCCGAGGCGCCCAAGCGCTACGAATACATCCTGACGCAGAAGGGCCTCGACCTCTACCCGATCATCATGGCGATGGTGCATTGGGGCGACACCCACATGGGCGACGAGCGCGGCCGCCCGCTGCTGCACCAGCACAAGACTTGCGGCAAGGAGTTCGACCCCGTGATGGTCTGCTCGGAATGCGGTGAGCCACTGCATGCGAAACAGGTGCATGTGCATGCGGGGCCGGGGCGGAAGGAAGCGGTGGGGTAGAGTGGCGCCAAGCAAAAGGTGTCGTGCCCCGCCTCGACCGGGGCATCCAGTCGGTGGGCCGTTCCTTGCTCATCGGAGCTCGCTTTCCATGGGAGCTTACGCGAAGGGAACGCCGTAATACGAGTTGATGCCGCGGACTGCCGCGTCGTCACCCCAGTTCCAGTCGCTTCGTTCGTCGTATTTCGGCGCGCCTTCGAGCGTCTTGGCGGTAATCCCGGTGACATAGCCGCCGAGCTCCGTATCGTATTTCAGCGACTGCCAAGGCAGCGGATAGTGGTCGTTGCCGAGGCCCAAGAAACCGCCGAAGCCGAGCACGACGTAGGAGACCTTTCCGCTGACCTTGTCGATCATCACGCGTTCGATCGAACCGATCTTGTTGCGATCGGCGCCATAGACCGATGTTCCCTCGACCTTGTCGCTGCCGATCAACCTGCCCATCTCGCTGCGGTCCAACTCGTCTTGCATCAGCATCCCAATTCTCCACTCAGCCAACGTGTGAACCAACCGGGTCTGCGAGCGAACGTTCCGGCGCATGTTCTGGTGGTCGCATCAGACACGGAGCACGGTCGCCAGGGGCGATCAGCGAGCGGCCGCGGCCTCCGGTAGCATCAGGAAATCATGCATCGCGGCAGCAGTCTGAAGCTGATCGATGCGCGCCATAACAGAATCGCGCTGCTGTCCATCCGGCAAGCACGACAGTTCGTGCTCGAGCCGCAGCTGCTCTGCCTTGAGACGTTGTTCGAACGTGTGGGGCTCAGATCGTCTTCGCATCTTCCGTCCTCGGTGGTTGCAGCCCCGAGCTGTTGGCCCAGCGCTCGACTTGCTCGATGACCTTCTGATGGCTCGGACGCACCGGTTTGGGCGCCTCGGGCTCTTCGGAAAGCTTACGGGGTAACCTGACTTCCTCCGTCATGGCCTGTTCTCCCTCTCTTCCGAAAGAATGCGCCACCGCCAGAGTTGTTTCAATAATAACTTATTGATTTCACTGATTATTTTTACTAATCTGACGATTTTTCCGACTCTTGTGGAACTCGCGCCAAACTCGTTCGTTGAGCAAACTACTCAACTTACTCACTTTGCGTGATCGACCATGAATGACCTTCGCGCCGAGCGCCTCCAGGTTATGCTCTCGCCGGAAGAGCTGGCCGCCGTCGATGATTTCCGATTCAAGCACCGCATGCCGACGCGCGCTGCGGCGGTCCGAGAGCTTCTCAAGTTCGGGCTCGCAGCCGCGGGCATCGAGACGAGCATCGACCCGTCGGCAGGCATCAAATCAAGCGAGTTTGGTGTCTTTGGTCGCGGTCCCGAAGGACACGCGCCGGCGAAGCCCGAGGGCGACACCGAGGATTGAGTCTCTCCCAAGCAAAAACGACCCCGGCACAGTGGCGTGCCAGGGCCGTCCTTGGAGATTGCTTCCGGCGCACCGGGGGCATGACAGCCGGAAGCAATCCGTCGACTCGTCGCGAAGGGATTCGTTCCTCGCGAGAACTAGCCGGTCGGCGCGTCGCCGGAATCGTCCGGCATCACGCCGGAGCCCGGTGTCTTGGTGTTGTCGTTGAGCTTGGGATCGCGCGTTGCTTCGCGCGACGGCGAGCCCTTCGAATCCGTCTTGTGCACGGCTTGCGCGCGCTGCTTGTCGCGCGGTTGATCTTCCGCCCGCTTGTCCTTGACGATGCCGTGGTCGGAATGCGCCATGATGTCCTCTCGCCTCTCCAGATGTCCTGAAGCGCTTACGCGCCGGCACAACGAATGTTCCGGCGCGCGAGGCCCGCAGCGCTAACTATGCGTGGCGTGGATCGCCGCCGATGCATTCTCCAGATGCACCTGCCGCACCGTCGTCACTGTCGCGAACGCGACCGAGACGCCAAAGGCGAGAATGAGCGAGAGAAGAGCCAGACGTGGAGCCATCGCAAAACCTCCTTCTGGAATCGAAATCAACGCGATCGACCGTTCGTGGATGATCCTGGATTGGTTGCTTGCATTCCGTGAGCGGTCTCACACGCAGATTCACAGAGATGAGAGCGCTCACGCATCCTGCGTTCGGAGGACGCGGACCTTTACGGGCGGGATTTCACCGTCCAGCCAGTCCTGCTCGTTCGCCAATGCCGTCCAGGCAGCCGCCATGCGCAAATAGCGTTTGTGGGTGGGCTGCCCTTCCGCGCGCTCGGCGAGCTGAAGGCAGTTGTCGGCGTTATCCCTGAAGATGTCAGACTGTTTCATACAGAAGATGTGGGAACGGAACTCTCGCTCCGCAATCGCCCTTACCGGATCGTAACGCCGGGGGAACTTCGCACGCCATCGGTCATTGGAGATGCATGAGGATTCTCGTCGCGATCATCCTGGCTTTCATCAGCACCTCGGCGTTCGCCGACAATATGGGTGAGCGAACGGCCGGCGACCGCGTGCCGACCGCAACCGATGTCATCACCGGCCTCTATAGCTTCAGCCGTTTCCAGCAGGGCCTGCTGGAAAGCACCGACCTGAAAGGCAATGCGGAGGTGAAGAATCTCGCGGCCCTGCGCGCCGAGGAGGCGGGCAAGCGCGACAAAACCCTGAAGCAGATTCAGGACGCGATCGGTGCGGAGCCGCACGCCGGCAAGACGACGTCAGTGAGCGCAAGCCTCGTCGAGCCCGAAAATGCGGATGGACCGACTTACGTCAGAAGCTTCTATGCCGCGCAAATCCCCGAATATGACTCCGCCATCAACCTGCTCGAGCGCTATCTGAAAGCGCCCGACAATCCTGCGCTCGCCGCCTTCGCGCGCGARCAATTGCCGATGCTGCGCACGCAGGTGAAAGATGCGGAGCGCACCATGGCGGATAAATAGCAGCCCTATTTGTCTTCCGGATGATGCTGCTGGCTCTCCGGCCGCTGGTCGCGGTCCCCGTGGTCAGCGAATCAGCGCGTGACGTGGCGGAGCTTGCGGCAGGGTCGCCAGTCACAGCCCCGCGCCCGCTGGGCGCGCCAGCACCCTCTCCTAGGACGGCTCGGAGCTCTGGTGCAGCGGCCGGCCGGCTTTTTCCTGAACGGGATGGAACCATCGTCACTCCTCACCGTTATTTTGGCCGGGCTGAGCACGGCAGGTTCCAATTCCAAGCGCTGCAACGTTGGCGCTTGATTTCGAATTTGGCTGACGGTCTATTTTGACAACTGCGTCACGCCTTGGATTCGGCCGACGCCGCGGGGGAATCAGTATGAGCGACCTCGATCCCGGAACTGCATCACGCTCCGGTCGTCGCGTCCCAAAGCCAAAAACCAATGGTATGTCGGACCCGGATTCGCGGCCGGAATTGCTGCTCGCCTTGCAGGCGATGCGCAGCGGCGATTTTTCGGTGCGGATGAGCGGGGACTATCTCGGCATCGACGGCAAGATCGCCGACACTTTTAATGAAATCATCGCCGCCAACCAGCGCATGGCGCAGCAGCTCGAGCTGGTCGGTCAGGTCGTGGGGCGCGAGGGCAAGACCCGCCAGCGCGTGAAGTTCGGCCTCGCCAGCGGCTCCTGGGCCGACATGGAAGGCTCCGTCAACACGCTGATCGACGACCTCCTGTGGCCGACGCGCGAAGTGACGCGCGCGGTCGCTGCGGTGGCGCAAGGCGACCTGCTCCAGACTGTCAAGCTGGACGTCGACGGCCGCCCGCTGCGCGGTGAATTCCTGCAGTCGGCGACCATCGTCAACACCATGATCAAGCAGCTCGGCGTGTTCACCTCCGAGGTGACGCGCGTGGCGCGCGAGGTCGGCACCGAAGGCAAACTCGGCGGCCAGGCCCAGGTGCCGGAAGTGACCGGCGTCTGGAAGGATCTGACCGAGAGCGTCAACTCGATGGCGAACAACCTGACCAACCAGGTTCGTAACATCGCCGAGGTGACGATCGCGGTCGCCAACGGCGACTTGTCCAAGAAGATCACCGTCGACGTCCGCGGCGAGATCCTTCAGCTCAAGGAAGCCATCAACACGATGGTGGACCAGCTGCGCTCCTTCGCCTCCGAAGTGACGCGCGTGGCGCGCGAGGTCGGCACCGACGGCAAGCTCGGCGGACAGGCGATCGTGCCCGGCGTCGCCGGCACCTGGAAGGACCTGACCGACTCCGTGAACGCGATGTGCGGCAACCTCACCGCCCAGGTCCGCAACATCGCCAACGTGACGACCGCCGTGGCGCGCGGCGACCTGTCGCGCAAGATCACGGTGGACGTGCGCGGCGAGATCCTGGAGCTGAAGGACACCATCAACACGATGGTGGACCAGCTCAACTCTTTTGCCTCCGAAGTGACGCGCGTGGCGCGCGAGGTCGGCACCGAGGGCAAGCTCGGCGGCCAGGCCCAGGTGCCCGGTGTGGCCGGCACCTGGAAGGACCTCACCGACAACGTCAACTTCATGGCGTCGAACCTGACCGCGCAGGTCMGCAACATCGCCGACGTCGCGACCGCGATCGCCGGCGGCGACCTGTCGAAGAAGATCACGGTGAACGTCTCGGGCGAGATCCTTCAGTTGAAGGAAACGCTCAACACCTGCGTGGACCAGCTCAATGCCTTCGCCGGCGAAGTCACGCGCGTGGCGCGCGAAGTCGGCACCGAGGGACGGCTCGGCGGCCAGGCCAACGTGCTCGGCGTCGCCGGCACCTGGAAGGACCTGACGGAAAGCGTCAACTCGATGGCGTCGAACCTGACCGCGCAGGTCCGCAATATCGCCGAGGTGACCACGGCGGTCGCCGGCGGCGACTTGTCGAAGAAGATCACCGTGGACGTGCGCGGCGAAATTCTGGAGCTGAAGGACACCATCAACACCATGGTGGACCAGCTCAACGCCTTCGCCGGCGAAGTCACGCGCGTCGCGCGCGAGGTCGGCACCGAAGGCAAGCTCGGCGGTCAGGCCGTCGTGCGCGGCGTCGGCGGCACCTGGAAAGACCTGACCGATTCCGTCAACTCGATGGCCTCGAACCTCACCGGTCAGGTCCGCAACATCGCCGAAGTCGCGACCGCGGTCGCCAAGGGCGACCTGTCCAAGAAGATCACCGTGAATGTGTCGGGCGAAATCCTTCAGCTGAAGGAAACGCTCAACACCATGGTGGACCAGCTCAACGCCTTCGCCGGCGAAGTCACGCGCGTCGCGCGCGAGGTCGGCACCGACGGCAAGCTCGGCGGCCAGGCCGACGTGCCCGGCGTCGCCGGCACCTGGAAGGACTTGACCGACTCCGTGAACTCGATGGCGGGCAACCTCACCGCACAGGTTCGTAACATCGCCGAGGTCGCGACCGCCATCGCCGGCGGTGACCTGTCACGCAAGATCACGGTGGACGTCCGCGGCGAGATCCTTCAGCTCAAGGACACGCTGAACACGATGGTCGACCAGCTCAACCGCTTCGCGGGCGAGGTGACGCGCGTGGCGCGCGAGGTCGGCACCGAAGGCCGCCTCGGCGGCCAGGCCAACGTGCCCGGCGTCGSCGGCACCTGGAAGGATTTGACCGACAGCGTGAACTCGATGGCGGGCAACCTCACCGCCCAGGTCCGAAACATCGCCGAAGTGACCACCGCCGTGGCGCGCGGCGACTTGTCCCGCAAGATCACCGTGGACGTGAAGGGCGAAATCCTCGAGCTCAAGAACACCATCAACACCATGGTCGACCAGCTCAACGCCTTCGCCGGCGAGGTCACGCGTGTGGCGCGCGAGGTCGGCACCGAAGGCAAGCTCGGCGGTCAGGCCGAGGTGTCCGGCGTCGCCGGCACCTGGAAGGACCTCACCGACAACGTCAACTTCATGGCCTCGAACCTGACGGCCCAGGTCCGCAACATCGCCGAGGTCGCGACCGCGATCGCCGGCGGCGACCTGTCGAAGAAGATCACGGTGGACGTGCGCGGCGAGATCTTGCTGCTCAAGGACACCTTGAACACGATGGTGGAGCAGCTGCGCTCCTTCGCCGCCGAAGTGACGCGCGTCGCGCGCGAGGTCGGCACCGAGGGCCGGCTCGGCGGTCAAGCCGTCGTGCCCGGCGTCGGCGGCACCTGGAAGGATCTCACCGACAACGTCAACCTGCTGGCCGCGAACCTCACGACGCAGGTCCGCAACATCGCCGAGGTCACCACCGCCGTCGCGCGCGGCGACTTGTCCCGCAAGATCACCGTGGACGTGAAGGGCGAAATCCTCGAGCTGAAGAACACCATCAACACCATGGTGGACCAGCTCAACGCGTTTGCCGGCGAAGTCACCCGCGTCGCGCGTGAAGTCGGCACTGAAGGCGAACTCGGCGGCCAGGCCCAGGTGCCCGGTGTGGCCGGCACCTGGAAGGACCTCACCGACACCGTCAACTTCATGGCGGCGAACCTGACCGAGCAGGTCCGCGGCATCGTCAAGGTGGTGACCGCAGTTGCGAACGGTGATTTGAAGCAAAATCTCACTGTGAAATCCAAGGGCGAGGTCGCGGCGCTCGCCGACACCATCAACAACATGACCGAGACGCTCGCGACCTTCGCCGATCAGGTGACGTCGGTGGCGCGCGAGGTAGGCGTCGAGGGACGGCTCGGCGGCCAGGCCGACGTGCCGGGTGCAGCCGGCACCTGGAAGGACCTCACCGGCAACGTCAACCTGCTCGCAGCCAACCTCACCTCGCAGGTGCGCGCGATCGCGGAAGTCGCGACCGCCGTGACCAAGGGCGACCTGACGCGGTCGATCCAGGTCGACGCCCGCGGCGAAGTCGCCGAGCTGAAAGACAACATCAACACGATGATCACGAACCTCCGTCTCACGACGGACGTGAACACAGAGCAGGACTGGCTCAAGACCAACCTCGCCAAATTCACCAACATGCTCCAGGGTCAGCGCGATCTCACCACCGTCGGCCGGCTGCTGCTGACCGAATTGTCACCCCTGGTGAACGCCCATACCGGCGTGATCTACCAGGTCGAGAACGAGGATAGTCCGCGGCTCCTGTTGCTCGCCTCCTATGCCGGCGACGGCGTCTATCCCTATCAGCGCGTGCTCCCGCTCGGCGACGGCCTGATCGGCCAATGCGCCCTCGACAGACGGCCGCGCGTCATTGCCGACATTCCACCCGACGTGGTGCCGATCAACTCGGCGCTGTTCCGCGTCGCGCCAAAGAACCTCGTCGTGCTGCCGGTGCTGTTCGAAGGCCAGGTCAAGGCGGTGATCGAGCTCGCCTCGCTGACCTCGTTCACGACCTCGCAGATGACATTCCTCGAGCAGCTTACCGACTCCATCGGCATCGTGCTCAACTCGATCGAGGCGACGATGCAGACCGAAGGCCTGCTCAAGCAGTCGCAGCAGCTTGCCGGCGAGCTTCAGACCCAGCAGCGCGAATTGCAGCAGACCAACGACCAGCTCGAGCAGAAGGCGCAGCAGCTCGCCGAGCGCAACGTCGAGGTCGAGCGCAAGAACCAGGAAATCGAGCAGGCCCGCCGCGCACTGGAGGAAAAGGCGACCGAGCTCGCGCTGACCTCGAAGTACAAGTCCGAATTCCTCGCCAATATGAGCCACGAGCTGCGCACACCGCTGAACTCGATCCTGATCCTGGGACAGCAGCTCACCGACAATCCGGATGGCAACCTCTCGGCCAAGCAGGTCGAGTTCGCCCGCACCATCCATGGCGCCGGCACCGACCTGCTCAACCTCATCAGCGACATCCTGGATCTCTCCAAGATCGAATCCGGCACGGTGACGGTCGACGCCGAGGAGATTCTGACTGCAAACCTGCTCGAGACCGTCGGGCGGCCGTTCCGGCACGAGGCGGAAAACCGCAACCTGTCGTTCAAGATCGACGTCGACCCGAACCTGGCCCGCAGCATCGTCACCGACTCCAAGCGCCTGCAGCAGGTTCTCAAGAACCTGCTTTCCAACGCCTTCAAGTTCACCGCCGAAGGCGAGGTGCGCCTGAAGGTCGTCGCCGCGGTCGGCGGCTGGGGCACGGATCATCCGGTGCTGAACTCAGCGCCGGCGGTGATCGCGTTCGAAGTGACGGACACCGGCATCGGCATTCCCCTCGAGAAGCAGAAGCYGATCTTCGAGGCGTTCCAGCAGGCGGACGCCGGCACCAGCCGCAAATACGGCGGCACCGGTCTCGGACTTGCGATCAGCCGCGAGCTCGCGAGCCTGCTCGGCGGCGAGATCCATCTGCGCAGCGCGCCCGGCAAGGGCTCGTCCTTCACGCTCTATCTGCCGCTGAAATATTCCGGCCCGACGCTCGCGCCGCGTGCACCCGCGCCGCAGCAGTACAGTCAGCCACCGGCGTTGCAAGCGGCTGCGCCCGAACAGCAGCGCGTCATCGAGCAGATTGCCGACGACCGCCTCAACCTCGCGCCCGGCGATACCATCCTGCTCATCGTCGAGGACGATCCGCATTATGCCCGCGTGCTGGTCGATCTCGCCCGTGACAAGGGCTTCAAGGTTCTGGTCGCCGCGCGCGGCGCGGAGGCGCTGGAGCTCGCCAAGCAGTATCAGCCGCGGGCCGTTTCGCTCGACGTGTTCCTGCCTGATATGCTGGGCTGGACGGTGCTGAGCCAGCTCAAGCACAATCCGCTGACCCGCCACATCCCCGTGCAGATCATCACGCTCGACGAGGACCGCCAGCATGCGCTGGCCCGCGGTGCCTTCTCCTTCGTCAACAAGCCGACCACGACCGAGGGCGTCTCAGCCGCGCTGACGCAGATCAAGGAATATGCGCGGCCGCGGCGCAAGCGGCTCCTGATCGTCGAGGACAACGAGGCCGAGCAGCTCTCGATCCGCGAGTTGCTGCATCACGACGACATCGAGATCGTGACGACGGATACCGGCGCCGGCGCGCTCTCGACACTGCGCGAGGCACCCTGCGATTGCGTGGTGCTCGACCTGCGGCTGCCCGACATGAGCGGCTTCGAGGTGCTGGACCAGATCCGCAACGACGAGGCGCTGTCGAACGTTCCGGTGGTGGTCTTCACCGGCCGCGAGCTCTCGGCGGAGGAAGATGCGGAACTCCACACCATGGCGCGCAGCATCGTGGTCAAGGGCGTGGAATCGCCGGAGCGCCTGCTCGACGAGACCGCCTTGTTCCTGCATCGCGTCATCACGGAACTGCCGGTCGAGAAGCAGCGCATGCTGGAGAAGCTGAACAGTTCCGACGAAGACCTGATCGGCAAGACCGCCCTGCTCGTCGACGACGACGCCCGCAACATCTTCGCGCTGTCGAGCGTCTTGGAACGTCGGGGCATGAAGGTGCTGACGGCCACGACCGGCCGCGAGGCGGTAACGCTGGTCGAATCCAATCCGGAGATCGCCATCGTGCTGATGGACATCATGATGCCGCAGATGGATGGCTATCAGACCATCGGCGTCATTCGCGAAAATCCGGCCTTCGCCCGCCTTCCGATCATCGCGCTGACAGCCAAGGCGATGAAGGGCGAYCGTGAGAAATGCCTGGAAGCCGGTGCGTCCGACTACCTCGCCAAACCCGTCAACACCGATCAATTGCTGCTTGCAATCCGCATGTGGCTGCACCGCTGAGTTTGGATCCGCGAATGGACCACGAAAAGGTCAACATCCTCCTCGTCGACGACCAGCCGGCCAAGCTGCTCGCCTACGAGGTGATCCTGAAGGAACTCGGCGAGAACCTCGTGATCGCATCATCGGGCCGCGAGGCGCTGGAGGTGCTGCTCAAGACCGAGATCGCGATGATCCTGGTCGACGTCTGCATGCCCGAGCTCGACGGATTCGAGCTGGCCGCGATGATCCGCGAGCATCCGCGCTTCCAGAAGACCGCGATGATCTTCATCTCGGCCATTCAGGTCAGCGATATCGACCGCTTACGCGGCTACGAGATGGGTGCCGTCGACTACGTCCCGGTGCCGGTCGTGCCGGAGGTGCTGCGCGCCAAGATCAAGGTGTTCGCCGAACTCTACCGCAAGACACGCGAGCTCGAACGGCTGAACCAGGAGCTCGAAGACCGCGTTCGCGCACGCACGGCCGAGCTGGAGAATTCCACCGCAAAGCTGCGCGAGAGCGAAGAGCGGCGCAGCATGGCGATCGCCGCCGGCAAGATGGGATCGTGGGACTGGGACTGGGTCAACGGCGACTGGATGTGGGACGAAGGCCAGTACCGCATCTTCGGCGTGACGCCGGAGACCTTCAACGTCACCTCAGCCAACATCCAGGCGCTGCTGCACCCTGATGACGTCGACCAGTTCGGCCAGGCGATTGCCGCGTTCAACACCGGCGCGCACGCCTATGAAGGCGAGTTTCGCGTCAGCCGGCCCGATGGCGAGGTGCGCTGGTGCGTCGGCACGGCAGCCGCGACGGTGGACCAGGGCGGCCGCGTGGTGCGCGTGAGCGGCGTCACCGTGGACATCACCGAACGCAAACGCGCGGAAGAGAGACAAAACCTGCTGGCGCGCGAGGTGGATCATCGAGCCAAGAACGCGCTGGCGCTGGCGCAATCGATCGTGCGCCTCACCCGCGCCGACGAGGTCAAGGCTTACGTCAACGCCGTCGAGGGGCGCATCAACGCGCTGGCGCGCGTGCACACGATCCTGTCGCTGTCGAGCTGGCAGGGCGCCGAACTCTCAAGGCTGATCGACGAGGAGCTCGCGCCCTACTCGCTCGGCGGCCAGATCAAGCTGGCCGGTCCGGAAGTTCAGCTGGCGCCGGCGACAGCGCAGACGCTGGCGCTGGCGCTGCATGAGCTTTTCACCAACTCGGCGAAATATGGCGCGCTCTCGACGCGGTCTGGGCGGCTTGCGATCGGCTGGCAGGTCGAGGACGACCACCTCACACTGACCTGGGACGAAACCGGCGGTCCGCTGGTGAGGACGCCGAAATCCCGTGGCTTCGGCACGCGGAGCCTGCTTGCCAGTGTGGAATCGCAACTCGGCGGACAGGCGGAATTCAACTGGCGTGCCGAAGGCCTGTTGTGCCGCCTTGAGGTGCCGCTGACGCGGAAGACCGTAGCGCCGCCGGCCGCGAGCAAGTTCGACGTGGCTCCGTCCGAACCCCTTCAGCGGGCCTCAGGCTAGCGCGTTTGCGAGCGAAGTGGGCTCCGGTTCGCGCGTAAAGATAGGAATCTGGAGCTTCGGCCCTGATTCACTCAGAACCGATCATGATCTAGCGCGTCGCGGCGACCCTCATGCTCTGCATCGCCTGCGGTTCGTCAGCGACACGTCCTTCCAGCCAGGCTTCCGTTTGCGAAAGCTCGCGCAGCGCCCGCGCGTAACGGCGGGCTGCGCTCCGCTCGGCGCCGCGCGGCAGCCTGCGCGCCTTGCGCAGCATGTCCGCAGCCGCGTTGCGATAGGCCAGCGAGCGATAGAGAAAGACGACCTTACCCATATCGAATGTTCCCGTGTTGATGGCATTCATCCTCGCAAGACCGCCATGAACGTCGGATGAAGCGGGGAATGACAAAATCGTCATGACAATGGAACCCGCAATCGTCGCATGCGTTTTATGCCACACCGCGAGGCGGTTCCATGCGCGGGAAAAAGTCGCCGAGCCTCATCTCTCCGACCGGCGTCATCAAGMTGATGACGCATGCGATGATGGGCGCAGCCCTCGGCCTTGTCTTCGGTCTCGCCCTCGTCCTGTTCAATCCGGCCGTCGCAAATTTGTTGAACCACGGCGGACATTCGGCCGGCATGGTCTTCATCATCACACTGGTGACGACGTTCGCGATCGGCGCAACGCTCACGGGCCTCGTGTTCATCCTCGCCGAGGACAAGGAATTTTGAAGCGCGCGTGACGCGCACCGGGCGATTTCGTTCGGAACTCCTGCAGCAAATGGCGGTTGGCTGCCTGCGTCAATTCAACTCAGGGAGTTCCCGCGCATGAAAACCACCAAGCTCGCTCTTACCGTGATGTTGGCAACCGGCCTCGCCGCCGCTCCGTTCGCCGTGCAGGCCAAGTCGCATAAGGCCAAGCATGGATCCGCTATGTCCTCGTCGCAGACCACGGGTGCCAACACCAAGTCCTCCAAGGGCGCTGATCCCTCCGGTCAAGGTGGTTCTGGCCCCGGCTCCGACCAAGGCGGCACCATGACGAACAACAAGGGCGGCATGAGCAACACCAAGTGAGCTCCGGCCGACAATCAAAGGCCTCGCGGCGACGCGGGGCCTTTCGCTTTGGAGCTGGAGTTTGGAGCTAGATTGGGAATCCTTCCAGCGTCGCATCGCTAAAGCGGCCGTCCCGTGGCATTCGCCTTCACGAGATGCTCCAGCCGTGCACGTTTGCGTGCGATCAGGAGCTGCGCTGCGGCATCGTCGAGACCCTCGCGCTGCAATTGCCGGATGGCGGAGCCGAGTTCGAGAATTTCGGCGCGCAGTTTTAGAATCCGGTACGTGTCCGGGTCTTCTTCCACCGCACGCTCCCAAAATTCTCAGCGGCGCGCGATCACGCGCAGCGGACTACCGGATGTCGTTGCAGGACGAAGGCGGACCCGCTCGCGGACGTCAGGCAAGACATCGCCGCCACCGGCCGCCTTCCATTCGCCGATCAGCAGGTTGATTTTCCGGCGCAGATCCATCTGCGCCAGGGCCTTTTCTGTGCAGTCGCGGTCGCGATCGACGAGGTCGCGCACAGACACCTCGATGTCGGCCATCTCGAGCCTCAAGGCGCTGATTTTGCGTCGAATTTCATTAATTCTGTTGTCCATGGCTTGTTAGAACAAAATAAGAACATATAGTCAAGTGACGATTTGAGAACGGAGAGGCCAGATGCAGGTTCAGGGTAAATACGACGCCAGGGTTTTCCTCACGGAGCAGATGACGAGAGCGCAGGGGCTGAGGCTGAAGCGTCTGAGCGAGGAAGCCTATCAGCCCACTCAATACGATCGGGCTCTGTCCTCCACTGAGGCTGCGCGCCGCATTCGAGCGCTGGAAGACGAGATCGAGTTGGCGAACTCCTTCTGAGGAACGCGGCCAGCGCATTTGGAACGTAGGGTCAGTGATGCGGTTCTTTCCCGGGCCAAGGGAGAGAGTTGATGGCACGCAAGGCAAAGAAACGCCGCTACTCACGCAGCGCCAGCAGTGATGTCGAGCGCGAGATGCGCGGTTATAAGAAGGGCACCGCGAAAAGCGGCCCCGGCGGTCGTGGCGGACGCGTGAAGAGTCGCAAGCAGGCGATCGCAATCGGCCTGTCGGAAGCGCGCGCGAAGGGCAAGAAAGTCCCGAAGAAGGCGTCGAAGCGGAAAACGTCCAAGAAGAAGACAGCCAAGAAGACGGCCAGGAAGACGACCAAGACAACGAAGAAGACCTCGAAGCGCAAATCCAGCAAGCGGTAACGCCCACCCGCGTCAGATCATGCTGCCCGGCATGAAGCAGCGGATCGAAATCCCGAACGCAGTCTTCACCGGCCATACCATGGTGTGGCCAGCCCGGTTTGGCTCGGTGATGACGGCCTCATCAGGCACATCCACCCACTGCCCGTCGAGCCGCACGCGATAGTGCCCATCGTGCGATTCCCAATCGGGGTCGGATACAGCAAAGCCATCTGCATCCGAGCAGCAGGGCCCAAGATGGCTGCGCAAGCTGTCGAACCAGGGTTTCAGGGGCGAGTTGGCGTAGCGGCCATCGTCGCGCCCCAGGGCGCTTCCGGTCGTCAGGACAAGCGGCGCCACAAGCAGCGCACACCTCAGCGAGAGCTTCAATCGATCCATGTCGGCACCGATCAAATGCGAACCACCGGTTCCACAAGAAGGCCGGGCGTTCGAAGTTCCACTCCTGCAATTCGCCTGGGCGTCTTCATTGACGCCAAAGCCCAACACGTGATTCCGAACTGTGACGAGCGAACGCGGCTTTTTCGGACGAACCCGTCATCAACGCTGCCGTTAACGAGAATGTTATCGGCACCTGTGGGAATCTTCCAGACGCGCACGAAAAAGGCGGCCCGCAGGCCGCCTTTTGAGTTTGCCGCGGGAAGCGCGAGGCTTAGGCCAGCGGCACCGCGACGAACCGCGTCGCTTCCTGGCTCTTCACCTGCAACAGCACGCTGTTCTTGCCGGACGATTTGGCCTGCGCCAGCTCGGAGCGGACGTCACCGACATTGGCAACGGCCTTGCCACCGACATTGAGAATGACGTCGCCGGTCTGGATGCCGCGCTGCGCGGCGGGTCCCTGCGGATCGACCTCGGTCACGACCACGCCCTTTTGGCCCGCGCCCTGGACGTCGCCTGCCGGCGCCAGGCTGAGACCGAGGCGCGGCGTGCCGGTGTTCGGCTGCGCCTTGCCCTCGCCGGCCTTGGCCTGCCGCTCGTTCGGCAACTCGCCGAGGGCGAGTGTCACCGTCTTGCTCGCGCCTTTGTGGAAGACGTCGAGCTTCACGGACGTGCCCGGCGCCAGGGTGGCAATGGTGCGGGCGAGATCGCGGGAGTCCTTGATCGCGGTACCGTTGACGGCGGTGATGACGTCGCCCGCCTCGATGCCGGCCTTCGCCGCGGGGCTGCCGTCCTGCGGATTGTCCACGATCGCGCCGCGCGCCTCCTTGAGGCCGAGGCTGTCGGCGATCTCGGCGCTCACCGGTTGCACCTGCACACCGAGCCAGCCGCGGGTGACCGAGCCCTTGTCCTTCAGCTGCGCGACGACGAGCTTCGCGGTCGAAGCCGGAATGTCGAAGCCGATACCGACCGAACCGCCGGAGGGTGAGAAGATCGCGGTGTTCACGCCGATCACGTTGCCGTTCATGTCGAAGGCCGGACCGCCGGAATTACCCTTGTTGATCGGCGCGTCGATCTGGATGAAGTCGTCATAGGGACCGTTGCCGATGTCGCGACCATTGGCCGAGACGATGCCGGCGGTCACGGTGCCACCGAGGCCGAAGGGGTTGCCGACCGCGACCACCCAGTCGCCGATGCGCGGCTTCTGGTCGGAGAATTTGACGAACGGAAAGTCCCTCTTGCCATCGACCTTGATCAGCGCGAGATCGGTCTTCGGATCGGTGCCTACCACCTTCGCGGTGTAGCTCGTGCCGTCATCCATGGTCACCTGTACCGACTCGGCGTGATCGACGACGTGGTTGTTGGTCACGGCATAGCCGTCGGCGGAGATGAAGAAGCCGGAACCCTCGCCCGTGATCATCTGGTGGCGCTGGCGCGGCATGCCGTTCATGCCACCCGGGCCGCGGAAGCCGAACTGCCGCGAAAACTGGTCGAACGGCGAATCCTCGTCCGAATCCATCCGGTTCTGTTGCAGCATCGCGCTCTTGTCATTGTCCTGGTCGATCCTGACCCGCACCGAGATGACGGCGGGTTTGACCTTGCTGACGAGATCGCCGAAGCCCGGCGGCGTCGCGGCGGCTTCCGCCGCCTGGGCCGGCCCGATGAAGGAATTMAGACCGAACTGCGAAGAGGCGGGAGAGGCAGCGAGCACGGCCACGCCAAGCGCGGCCACGGTGCCCAGCAGCGCAAGCCGGCGCGGCTTCAAGATCTTGCGGGACGTGGTGGTGTCGGAATTGACGTGATCGTTCATGTCGAAATGTCCATGTTGGGTAAGTCGCCTTGCAACCAACATGGACATCGTCACCTTACGGCGTCCCGTCCGTCCGATTAAATCTTGGCAAAGGTGCCGCGAAAATCAGGGCTGCACATTTGATGCGGCTCAACGCAGGCCCCGTGCGCCGTGATAGACTGCGGCCACTGGATGATGTCCACCGGAGGCGCGCCATGTACAAAGACATTCTCGTCCACATCCCGACCGAGCGCCCGATGAGCGCGGTGATCGACGGCTCGATCTCGCTCGCGGCGAGACTCAACGCACACGTCGACGCGGTCGCCGTCGGGTACGTCGCGAGCAGCACTGCCTATGTCCTGGATGGCGGTGCCGCCGTAGCGGCGGTGTTCGAGATGGAGCGCGAGCGCGCGGTGGAGCGTGCCGAGGCCGCGTTGGCGATATTTCGGAGCGAAGCCACGAACGCCGGCATCTCCTGCACCTGCCACCCGCTCGGCGCAATCCCCGCGGACGCAGCCGGCTCGCTCGGCGAGATGGCGCGGCTCCACGATCTCAGCATCGTGCTGCAGCCCGATCCGGCGCAAGGCTCATTCGACAATGATATGCCCGGCGAGATCCTGTTCCAGGCGGGCGGACCGGTGCTGTTCCTGCCCTACACCTTTCGTGGGTCATTCAGGGCGAACCGGATCGGCATCTGCTGGGATGGCAGCCGCCTCGCCGCTCGCGCGATGCGCGACGCCGCTCCCTTCCTGGCCCGCGCCGAGGAGATCGTGATCATCACGATCAACGAAGCCGACGCGGTTCCCGACGAGGTCTCAGCAAGCCATCTGGCAAGACACCTCGGCCGGCGCGGATTGTCGACCCGCACCGTCAGCCTGTCGGCGGCGCGCTCCGACATCCAGCCGACCATCCTGTCGCTGGCCGCCGACGAGAGCCTCGATCTCCTGGTCATGGGCGGCTACGGCCACTCGCGGTTGCAGGAACGCTTCCTCGGCGGCGTCACCCGCGCCATGCTGGAAGCCATGACGGTCCCGACGCTGATGTCGCATTGATCGAGAGATGATCCGCAACGGACCGACGCGCTCACGCCGCGGCGGGGGTCTCAAATGGCGCGGTGGCGATGGCGTCGTCCTCGGGTTGCGCATTGCACGCGTCGAAATGCGCCTTCAGCGCAATCTCGGCGAGGTATTCGAAATGTTCGGCTTGCCCAAGGAGTTGCCAGTTCTGGAGCGGCCGATAGGCCGCCTGCTGACGACAGAGAGACGCCAGCGCCCGGTAGCGACGTACGTTCTCCATGAGACCCTCCCTCGCATTCACTGAGCTTATTGCCCTGATTTACGTCAGGCCGATGGCGGTTATGCAAAACATTTACTGCGTGCGAGGCGCCCCGCGCAACCTGGGTTAACGTCTGGGAAACGCGCAGGCCTCCATTGGTTCCTATCGGAGAACCCCACGTGGAACTCATTGGCCAGGCGTAGCGCTGGCGCGCGACGGAGATGCCGATCAGATCAAGATACCGTTCGATCGATTCCGGCCACCCGATGAGATTGCCCTGCATTTCTGCGCAGAACTCTAGCGCGAGGAAGGCCCGCTGCGCCGTGCAGCGTGCCCTGTAGAACCTCGGACGGAATGGCACGCCATGGTACAACCAGTGCGACGCCGGCTCTGCCACGCCGGTATGCCGTATTCTACCGGGTGAGCGCGGTCTCGCCGGCCCGGATCGTCTGCGCCGAACCATGTTGCAGCTTCGGAACCCTGCCGGCCTCCGCAGCAGCGCGGATGGCGGCGATGTTGCCCGCATAATCGGCGCTGCTCTTGCCGCGGAACACGGCCGATCCTGCCACGAGGGTGTCGGCGCCCGCGGCAGCCACAGCGGCGGCATTGTCGCGCGTGATGCCGCCATCGACCTCGAGCCGGATCGGCCGGTCGCCGATCATGCTTCGAATGCGCCTGATCTTCTCGATCTGGGAGTCGAGGAAGGACTGGCCGCCGAAGCCGGGATTGACCGTCATCACCAGCACGAGGTCGAGACGATCAAGCACGTATTCGATCGCGGCTTCCGGTGTAGCCGGACACAGGCTGACGCCAGCCTTCTTGCCGAGCGCACGGATGGCCTGGAGCGAGCGGTCCAGATGCGGGCCGGCTTCGGCATGAACCGTGATGACGTCGGCGCCTGCCTTTGCGAACGCCTCCAGATAGGGATCAACAGGCGCGATCATCAGATGCACGTCAAAGATCTTCGCCGTCGCCGGCCGGATCGCCTTGATGACGTCGGCGCCATAGCTGATGTTCGGCACGAAATGTCCGTCCATGACGTCGCAGTGGATCCAGTCGGCGCCGGCAGCATCAATAGCCCTGATCTCCTCGCCGAGGCGCGCGAAATCGGCGGCCAGGATCGAAGGCGCGATGAGGATTTCTCCCGTCATGACTTCGCACTCCTCTGCGCGTCCGCACCACCGCTGAAAACGCGGCTCGCAAGGACATCCGTCGGATCGATCGTTTCGAGATCGGCGACATCGAGCATGCGGTCGAGATCGGAGACGAGGCGATCGGCCTGGCGGAGGCGGATACGATCGACCGCGTTGCGGATCGAGCGCGCGTTGGAGAAGAAGGGCTGGGTCCGGCGCAGTGCGATGTATTTTTCGAAGGCCCCGCGCGCCGCCGCCGAGAAGCGGTATCCACGCTCCTTCAGCATCAGCTCGGCGATGACGAGAAGCTCGGCTTCCGCATAGTCCGGGAAGTCGATGTGATGGGCGATGCGCGAACGGAAGCCCGGGTTGGAGGCGAAGAAGCTCGTCATCCGCTCGCCATAGCCGGCGAGGATCACGACGAGGTCCTCGCGCTGGTTCTCCATCACCTGGAGCAGGATCTCGATCGCCTCCTGGCCGTAATCGCGCTCGTTGTCAGGCCGGTGCAGATAATAGGCCTCGTCGATGAACAACACGCCGCCCATCGCCTTCTTCAATATCTCCTTCGTCTTCGGCGCGGTATGGCCGATATACTGGCCAACGAGATCGTCGCGCGTCACCGAGATCACCTGCCCGCGCCGCACGAAACCGAGGCCGTGCAGGATCTTTGCCATGCGCAGCGCCACCGTGGTCTTGCCCGTGCCCGGATTACCGGTGAACGACATGTGCAGTGTCGGGGGCGACGATGCCAGTCCCGCACGCTGGCGGATGCGCTCGATCAGCAGCAGTGACGCGATCTGACGCACGCGGTTCTTGACCGGCCGGAGGCCGATCAGCTCCTGCTCGAGCTGTTGCAGCGTGTCAGTGATTCCGGCCGCCTCGGCCTCCTTGCGGAGATCGAAGCTGGTCTCGCTGGTTTCAGCGGTCGTCGCATGAGGGACATCAAGCATCGGCACCTCGAAGAAAAGAGCTTCGCCGCGGGGGGAGCGGCGAAGCAGTGGTCCGCCAAGGAAACGGAGCAGGGAGTGCTCCGCGCGGAGAGGAATGACTAGGTCGACGCGTGCGCGGCCGGCCGGCGCACGGTGGTGTAGCGGATCGCACGTCCGCCGACCTCCTGCCGCACCAGGTCGAACTCGGCTTCCTGCGGCGGGCGGTTGACGAGGAACGAGATCCGCACCGATTCCCAGCCATGGCTGGAGTCGAATCCACTGATGCGGATGTAGCGGTCGCCGTAGACCCTGCGGCACTCGGCGAGCTCCATCATCACGCCGGCGGCGTCCTGGAGGTCGAACATCGGCAGGCCCCACATCTCCCAATAGGTGTTGCGGGGATGCGGATCGTCGGTGAACTCGATATTCACCGCCCAGCCATTGGCGAGGCAATATTGCAACTGCTTCGTGATCTGGTCGTCGGTCAGATCAGGCAGGAACGAGAAGCAGCCCTGGGTCAGTTTCATATCTCATCTCCTCAAACGGTTTCCAACGCGGTCGGCACGAAGTCCGGCGTGTCGGTGGATTGATAGTTGAAGCTGACGTCCTTCCAGACCTCGAGCGCAGCCTTCAGCGGCGTGCAGGTCTCTGCCGCCCTGGCCAGGATCTCTGGACCTTCATGGACGTAGTCGCGCCCCTCGTTGCGGGCGAGGATCATCGCTTCGAGCGCCACGCGGTTGGCGATCGCGCCAGCCGCAATGCCCATGGGATGGCCGATGGTGCCGCCGCCGAATTGCAGCACGACGTCCTCGCCAAGGAGATCGAGCAGCTGGTGCATCTGGCCGGCATGGATGCCGCCGGAGGCGACTGGCATCATCTTGTTCAGGCTCGCCCAGTGCTGGTCGAAGAACAGGCCGTGCTCGAGCTTGGTCGGGTTGAAGTCTTCGCGGCAGACGTCGTAATAGCCGCGCGTGGTATTGGGATCGCCCTCGAGCTTGCCGACCACCGTGCCGGCGTGGATGTGGTCGACGCCGGCGAGCCGCATCCACTTCGCGATGACGCGGAACGACACGCCGTGGCTCTTCTGCCGCGTATAGGTCGAGTGACCGGCGCGATGCAGATGCAGGATCATGTCGTTGCGCCGTGCCCATTTCGCCATGGACTGGATCGCGGTGTAGCCGATCACGAGATCGATCATGACGATGCACGACCCGAGCTCTTTCGCGAACTCTGCGCGCTCGTACATGTCCTCCATCGTCCCCGCGGTGATGTTTAGGTAGGTGCCCTTCACCTCGCCGGACGCCGCCTGCGCGCGATTCACGGCCTCCATGCAATAGAGGAAGCGGTCACGCCAATGCATGAAGGGCTGCGAGTTGATGTTCTCGTCGTCCTTGGTGAAGTCGAGCCCGCCCTTGAGCGCCTCGTAAACCACGCGGCCATAGTTGCGCCCGGACAAGCCGAGCTTCGGCTTCACCGTCGCGCCCAGCAACGGCCGGCCGAACTTGTCGAGCCGCTCACGCTCGACCACGATGCCGGTCGCCGGCCCCTGGAACGTCTTCACATAGGCGACCGGGAAGCGCATGTCCTCCAGACGCAGCGCCTTCAGCGGCTTGAAGCCGAACACGTTGCCGATGATCGAGGCCGACAGGTTGGCGATCGAGCCGGGCTCGAACAGGTCGAGGTCATAGGCGATGTAGGCGAAGTACGAGCCCGGCGTGCCGGGCACCGGATCGACACGGTAGCACTTGGCGCGATACTTCTCCGCAGCGGTCAGGCGATCGGTCCACACCACCGTCCAGGTCGCGGTCGAGGATTCGCCGGCAACCGCCGCTGACGCCTCGATGGGGTCCACGCCCTCCTGCGGCGTCACGCGGAACAGCGCGATGACATCGGTGTCCTTCGGCGTGTAGTCGGGCTCCCAATAGCCCATGCGCGCGTATTCCATCGTGCCCGATCGATAGCGCTCTTTGCCCCGGACGGTTCCTGCGTGTGCATTCATGGCTCTCTCCTGCTCTTCTCTCTCTGAATGATTAGGCGGCGACCGACTCGCGGGCGCCGATGCGCGGATCGAGCTCGCCGGCGCGATAGCGCCGCGCCATCTCGCTCAAGGGAATGACCTTGATCTTGCTGGCGTGGCCCGCGGTGCCGAACTGCTCGAAGCGATCGCGGCAGAGCTCGCGCATCGCATCCATCGCAGGCTTGAGGAATTTGCGCGGATCGAACTCGGAGCGCGTTTGCGCGGCGACCTTGCGGAACACCGCGGTCATCGCCAGGCGACAGTCGGTGTCGATGTTGACCTTTCGTACGCCGCTCTTGATGCCGCGGACGATCTCCTCGACCGGCACGCCCCAGGTCTGCGGCATCTCGCCGCCGAACTGGTTGAACATGTCCTGGAGCGGCTGCGGCACCGAAGAGGAGCCGTGCATCACGAGATGCGTGTTCGGCAGGCGGCGGTGAATCTCCTCGACAACCCGCATCGCCAGGATGTCGCCATCAGGCTTGCGGCTGAACTTGTAGGCGCCGTGAGACGTGCCCATCGCGATCGCGAGCGCATCGACCTTGGTGGCGCGGACGAAGTCGACGGCCTGGTCGGGATCGGTGAGGAGCTGGTCGTGGCTGACCTTGCCCTCGACGCCGTGGCCGTCCTCCTGCTCGCCGCCACCATGCTCGAGCGAGCCGAGCACGCCGAGCTCGCCTTCGACGGAGGCGCCCACCCAATGCGCGAGATCGACGACGCGGCGGGTGATGTCGACATTGTAGTCGTAATCGGCGGCGGTCTTGGCGTCGGCCTTGAGCGAGCCGTCCATCATGACCGAGGTGAAGCCGTGGGCGATGGCGGAGGCGCAGGTCGCCTCGTCATTGCCGTGGTCCTGGTGCATGCAGAGCGGAATGTCCGGATAGGTCCGCTCCAGCGCGTCGATCATGTGCGAGAGCATGAGATCGCCGGCATAGCTGCGCGCGCCGCGCGAGGCCTGGATGATCACGGGCGCATCGACCTCGGCCGCGGCCTGCATGATCGCAATACCCTGCTCCATGTTGTTGATGTTGAACGCCGGCACCGCGTAGCCGTGGTTGGCGGCGTGATCGAGCAGCTGACGAAGGGTGATACGGGCCACGAAGATTCCTCCTGTTATGGCTTGCCGGCGCGGGTGATCGCCCGCCGGGCGGCTTCGGCAATGCTTTGCGGCGTGATGCCGAATTCGCGGTAGAGCACGGGCGCCGGCGCAGAGGCGCCGAAGCCCCGCATGCCGACGAACTCGCCGTCAGTGCCGATCCAGCGATGCCAATCGCCGACTACGGCGGCCTCGATGCCGACGCGCGGGGCGGTGCCGAGCACACAGGCGCGGTAGTCCTCCGGCTGTTCCTCGAACAGCGCGAAGCAGGGCGCGGAGACCACGGCGGCGCGGATGTGTTCCGTCGCGAGCAGGCGAGCGGCTTCCAGCGCGATCGAGACTTCGGAGCCGGTCGCCATCAACGTGACGTCGCGACCGCCGTCCGGCGAGACGATGAGGTAGGCGCCGCGCGCGACACGGTTCCTGCCGCGCACGTCGCTGCGGAATGTCGGCAGCGCCTGACGCGACAGACACAGCACGGAGGGGCGATCTTCCGCCTCAAGCGCGCAGTCCCAGGCTTCGAGCGTCTCGACCGCGTCGGCGGGGCGGAACACCAGAAGATTCGGGATGACGCGCAGCGCCGCGAGATGCTCGACGGGCTGATGCGTGGGACCGTCCTCGCCAAGACCGATGGAGTCGTGGGTCATCACATGGATGACGCGCAGCCGCATCAACGCCGCAAGACGGATCGCCGGCCGGCTGTAGTCGGAGAAGGCGAGAAAGGTGCCGCCATAGGGGATGAATCCGCCATGCAACGCGAGGCCATTCATCGCGGCGGCCATGCCGTGCTCGCGAATTCCGTAGTGGATGTAGCCGCCGGCGAACGCACCACGCGCCACCGGAGTCTGCGCTTTGGCATGCGTGAGGTTCGAATGCGTCAGGTCCGCCGAGCCGCCGACCAGTCCGGGAATTGTCCCGGCAATGCCGTCGAGCACCTGTTGCGAGGCTTGCCGCGTCGCCAGCTTCGGACGCTCGCTGGCAAAGCGCTCGCGCAATTTCGCCGAGGCCTGGGCATAGGCCTCCGGCAGGGCAACGGCCTTGCCCTCGATGAACAGCTCACGCTGCGCGGCCGTCGCGCCTTCGTAGCGGTCGAGCCAGGCAAGACGCTCGACCTGCCCGCGCTGTCCGATCATCCGCCATGCCTTGAGGATCGGGATCGGTACCACGAAGGGCTGGTAGTCCCAGCCGAGCGTCCGGCGCGCCGCTGCCGTCTGCTCAGTGCCGAGCGGCGCGCCATGCGCCTTCTCGGTGCCCTGGCGGTCCGGCGCGCCATAACCGATGATGGTGCGGCAGGCGATCAGCGACGGTTTTGTGCTCTCACGCTCTTCGGCAATCGCTTGCGCAACCGCTTCGGAGTCGTGGCCGTCGACATGGCGGACCGACCAGCCGGACGCCGCAAAGCGCGCGAGCTGATCATCGGAAGTGGCCAGCGAGGTCGGCCCGTCGATGGAGATGCCGTTGTCGTCGAACAGCACGACCAACCGGCCGAGCTGGAGATGACCGGCGAGCGAGATCGCCTCCTGGCTGATGCCTTCCATCAGGCAGCCGTCGCCCGCGATCACATAGGTGAAGTGATCGACCAGGCCGTCGCCGTGCCGTGCATTGGCCATGCGCTCGGCGAGCGCCATGCCGACCGCGGTCGCGATCCCCTGCCCCAGCGGGCCGGTCGTGGTCTCGACACCCGGCGTGTGGCCGTATTCCGGATGGCCCGGCGTCTTCGAGCCCCACTGCCGGAACGCCTTGATGTCGTCCAGGCTGACGTCGCCGCCGGTGAGATGCAGCAGCGCATAGAGCAGCATTGAACCGTGCCCCGCCGACAGCACGAAGCGGTCGCGATCCGGCCAGTTGGGGTGCGCGGAGTCGAACTTGAGGAACCGCGAGAACAGCACGGTCGCGACATCGGCCATGCCCATGGGCAGACCGGGATGGCCGGACTGCGAGGTCTCGATCGCGTCGACCGCGAGGAAGCGGACGGCATTGGCGAGATCGTTGTGTGTGACTGCCGTGATGTCGGCTTCAGCGTGGACGGAGATGTTCATCGAATTCTCTCCCTGTTCACTTCAGATTTCGCTTGCGCTCGATCAACTGCATGATCAGCGGCGTCAGGATCAGCTGCATCGCCAGATCGAGCTTCGCGCCGGGACACACGATGGAGTTCGCGCGGGACATCCAGCTGTGGGGAAGCATCGACAGCAGATAGGGAAAGTCGATGCCGCGCGGATTCTTGAAGCGGATCACGACCATCGATTCGTCCGGCGTCGGGATCCAGCGCGCGATGAACGGATTGGAGGTGTCCACCGTCGGCACGCGCTGGAAGTTGATGTCGGTCTCGGTGAATTGCGGGCAGATGTAGTGGATGTAGTCGGGCATCCGCCGCAGGATGGTGTCGGTGACGGCCTCGGTCGAATAGCCGCGGGCGCTGCGGTCGCGGTGCAGCTTCTGGATCCATTCGAGATTGATGACCGGCACGACGCCGATCTTGAGATCGGCGTAGCGCGCGACATTGACCTTGTCGGTGACGACGGCGCCGTGCAGGCCCTCGTAGAACAACAGGTCCGAGTTTTCCGGCAGCCGCTCCCACTCGGTGAAGGTCCCGGGCGCCGTACCGTGCAGTGCGGACTCCTCGGCATCATGGACATAGTGCCGCGTCGTCGCGGTGCCGGTCTCGCCATAGTCGCGGAAGGCACGCTCCAGCTCCTCGAACAGGTTGGTCTCGGGGCTGAAATGGCTGAAATGCTTGTTGCCGCGTTCGGCCTCCTGCGCCATCTGCGTGCGCATCTCGGCACGATCATAGCGATGGAAGGCGTCGCCCTCGATGTAGACGGCGTTGACCTTCTCGCGGAAGAAGATCTGCTCGAACGTCTTCTTGACCGAGGTGGTGCCGGCGCCGGAGGAGCCGGTGATGGAGATGATCGGATGCTTCCTGGACATGGGTCGCCTCGCTCACAGCCGGAAGAAGCCGCGCCGCGCGAACAGCGGTGCGGAGATGCTGGCGACCAGCAGCGGATCGCAATGCAGTTCCTCGACGCGCTGCACCTCGTTGCTCGAGCCCATGATCAGCGGCACGCGCTGGTGCAGGCTCTGCGCCGATAGCTCGAGGATGCGCTCGCGCCCGGTCGTGGCGGAGCCGCCGGCCTGTTCGATGATCATGGCCATCGGGTGCGCCTCGTAGGTGAGGCGCAGGCGGCCGTCGCCATAGCCGGGGCGCGCGTCCGAGGGATAGAGGAACACGCCGCCGCGGGTGAGGATTCGGTAGGCCTCCGCAACCAGCGAACCGATCCAGCGCATGTTGAAATTGTGGTTGGCGGGCCCTTCGACGCCGGCAAGACATTCGTCGACGAAGGCGCGGACCGGCGTATCCCAGTGGCGGCGGTTCGACGCATTGATCGCGAATTCTTCGCACGTCTCGGAGATCTGCACGGCGTTGCGCGCGAGGCGGAAGCAGCCCGCCCTGCGGTCGAGCGTGAAGATGTCGACGCCGTCGCCGAGCGTGAGCACCAGTGAGGTCTGCGGCCCATAGGTGACGAACCCCGCAGCAAGCTGCGCCGAGCCGCGCTGATGGAAGGCGAGAGCCAGGTCATCCGGGGCAGGCAGGATCGAGAAGATCGTGCCGACGGTCATGTTGATGTCGATGTTGGAGGAGCCGTCGAGCGGATCGATCGCGACGCAGATTTTTGCCTCGCGGTCGCCGATTTGCGGCTCGCGCATCTCCTCCGACGCGAGCGCTGCGATCGGCAGTCTGCTGAGACAGCGGCGCAGGATCGCATCCGCCTGGACGTCGAGATCGCGCTGGAGATCGCCGTCGCTGTTGCGGCCCGTGGTCAGGCCCGATGCGTCCGCGAGATCGCCGGTGGCAATGAGGTCGGCGATCTCGATCGCCGCCGCTGCGATGGCGTCGACTGCGGCTGCCACTGCCAGCGCATGCGGCGCCGTCTCGGAATACCGTTGAAGGTGGTCGTCCAACCTGAGTTGCCCGGTCATCTGCGTCCATCCCCTTGCGGGCGCCGCATCCAGTTCCCTCCCCGCTGGAGGTCGGTGCGGTCGGTCCTAACGCGAGGAGATTGACAGGGGCGGCTTAATAAGGAAAATTTCTATTCATAATGAGCGCCAAAGAATTTTCTTATAATGGCCCCGGCCATGCGGCGGCCCAGCTCCGGCATCTGACGATCCGGCAGCTGCGCTCGCTTGCGGCGCTCTCGGCGAAGGGCAGCGTCACCGCGGCCTCGAGCCAGCTCGGCCTGACCCAGCCTGCCGTCACCCAGCAGCTCCGGCAGCTCCAGGACCTCGCCGGCCTGCCGCTGGTGCAGCGGACCGGCGACGGCATGCTGCTGACGGAGGCAGGCAAGGAGGTGCTGGCGCTCGCCGAACGCGTCGAGGCCGCGATCATGGACTGCCAGGGCGCGCTCGATCTGCTCGCTGGACGGACCGGCGGCACGGTGCATCTCGGCGCGGTCTCGACCGCGAAATATTTCGTGCCGCATGCGATCGCGGCGTTCTCGAAGCGGCATCCGAAGATCGAGATCAAGCTCACGATCGGCAATCGCGAGGAGATCCGCGAGGCCATGCACGGCTACGATCTCGATTTCGCCGTGATGGGTCGGCCACCGGCCGACGTCAGCGTCGACGTGCGTCAGCTCGGGCGCAATCCGCACATCATCGTCGCGCGCAAGGGACACTGGCTGGGGAAGGATTCCGGCCTCAACCTGACCGACCTCGTGCACGAGACCTTCCTCACCCGCGAGCCGGGATCAGGGACGCGCACGCTGATGGAAGGCATGTTCCAGAGATCGGATCTCGAGCCGATCATCGGCATGGAGATGAGCAGCAACGAGACCATCAAGCAGGCCGTCATCGCCGGGCTCGGCATCGCCTTCATCTCGGCCCACACGGTGGCGCATGAGCTCGCCGAAGGTCGTCTCATCGTGCTCGATGTCGCGGGCCTTCCGATCGTCCGGCAATGGTACGTGATCCGCCGCAGCGACAAGGTGCTGCTGCCACCGGCGCAGGCGATGTTCGATTTCCTCGGCTCCGAGGGCTCGAACTATTTGCCCGACGTGCCCGAGTTCGGCGGACAATAGCCCGCCGATACTCACCCCATCAGCTTCATCGCGATCGTCGCGGCCAGAACGACGATGATCTGGAGCAGACGCTCCGTCGTGAAGATGCGGTTGAAGGTGGTCATCGCTTGGCCCGGCCGACGCAGGAGATCTCGATCGGCCTGTTGCTAGCACACGCGGGCGCCGAGATAACTCCGTAGTCGCCACGGATCCTGCCGGCGCGCCGAAACATGTGACCGCCTGGAACCCGACAAGTTTCGAACGATTCAAATCATCCTGCGCGGAATGGCCGCACGGTCACTTTGTTCATGCACACAGTGACTTCGCGTGCACGGATGCTCCTTGCCCCGCATCCGGCCGTGCAATGGGGAATCCGGGCGAGTTTTGAAAGAGTCAGGGAGGGCGCGATGAGCCACATCGCCGCCGCGGGAGAGCTTTTGTCTGCCGCAAGCTACATGTCCAAGCGCAATTTTTCGGGTATCGGAGGCGTGTTGACCGCGCTGATGACGTCAGCTGCGTTCTTCGCAAGTCCGCAGGCCTTTGCGCAATCCACGCCCGCACAAGGCGTGACGATTCCATCCGTCACCGTGACCGCGCCGGAAGCACAGCGCCGTACCAATCCCGCTTCGGCCGTACGCCGGTCGAGCGGCACGCGGAGCCRCCGGACGCAAACGGCACGGCGGCCGGGGACGACCGCCGCGCCACAGCCCTTCATGCCATCGCAGGACGCGCGCACCGGCACCGTCGGCTATTTCGCCAACAGCACCTCCGTCGCCACCAAGTCGAACACGCCGATCGTCAACATCCCGCAATCGCTTTCCGTCATCACCCAGCAGCAGATCCGCGACCAGAATTATCAGGGCTTGACCGATGTCACGCGCTACGTCCCGAGCGTCGCCGTCCACCAGGGCGAAGGCAATCGCGACGAGCTCGTCATCCGCGGCGTCGATTCCAGCGCCAACTTCTTCGTCAACGGCTTTCGTGACGACGTGCAATATTTCCGCGACCTGTACAACGCGCAAAGCATCGAGGTGCTGAAGGGCCCGAGCGCCCTGACCTTCGGCCGCGGCGCCGGCGGCGGCGTGCTCAACCGCACCCTCAAGGAGGCCGATGGCACCCGCATCTACCAGGCGACGGGGCAGACGGGCTCGTGGGGCGACCGGCGCGTCACGCTCGACGCGGGCCAAGCCGTCAACGACAACGTGGCAGCCCGGCTGAACGTGTTCTACGAGGGCAGCGATGCGTTCCGCGACTTCAACCATCTCGAACGCTACGGCATCAACCCGACCGTTACGCTGAAGCCCGACGACTTCACCAAGATCAAGCTGTCCTACGAATATTACCACGACGGCCGCACCGCCGATCGCGGCAATCCCTCGCAGGGCCTTCCCGGCGGCGTCACGCGCTTCAATCCGACGACGCCGTTCGCGCCGAACGGCAATCTCCAGACGTTCTTCGGCAGCCCCAGCCTCAATACCGCGCAAGCCACGGTGCAGACCGGCATGGCGATCATCGAGCACGACTTCCAGAACGGACTGTCGGTGCGCAACGGCACGATGGCGGCCGACTACCAGAAGTTCTACCAGAATGTCTATCCCACCGGCGGGCCGCTCGCCGGTGCCRTCAACGCAGCCGACACCGCGGTCAACCTTGGCGCCTATCAGCACACGACCAACCGCGACAATTTCTTCAACCAGACCGACTTCACCTACAAGGGCTGGACCGGGCCGATCGCGCACACCGTGGGCTTCGGCACCGAGTTCGGCCGCCAAACCGGTGTCGACATCCGCAACACCGGCGTCTTTCCGAACGGTACCAACACGATCGTGCAGAACCCGTTCGCTCCGACCTATTTCGGACCGGTCACCTTCGTCCACCACTTCACCGGCACCAACACCGATGGCGTCACGACACCGGATTCGAACAGTAAATATGCGCTGAACGTCGAGTCCGGCTACCTGCGCGACACCATCGAATTCTCACGCGCGCTCCAGCTCATCGTGGGCACGCGGTTCGACCGCTTCGAGATGTCGGCGCTGGACATGAACACCAACCTCAACCGCAACCGCACCGACAATCTGGTCTCGCCGCAAGCGGCCGTCCTCCTCAAGCCGATGGAGACGATGTCGGTCTACACCGCCTACAGCATCTCCTATTTGCCCGCCTCCGGCGACCAGTTCTCCTCGCTCAACGACGGCACGCTGATCCTGCAGCCGCAGAAGTTCGAGAACACCGAGGTCGGCATGAAGTGGAACATCAATCCGAGGCTGCTGTTCTCGACCGCGATCTACAACCTCAACCGCACCAACCAACCGATCGCGGATGGCAACAATCCCGGCTTCTTCCTGCCCTCCGGCAGCACGCTGACGCGCGGCTTCGAGGCGAGCCTCGTCGGCTACGTCACCGAGCAATGGCAGTCCACGCTCGGTTATGCCTATACCGATGCGAAGATCACCAGCGCGACGTCGGCGACCGTGGTGCCGGGCAATCGCGTGCAGCTCGTGCCGTACAATCAGTTCGCCTGGTGGAACAAGTACCAGTTCACGCCGATGTGGGCGGCCGCGCTCGGCATCATCTATTTCGGCGATTCCTTTGCATCGTCGGATGACACGGTGAGACTGCCGAGCTTCGTGCGCTTCGATGCCGGCGTCTACGCCACGATCGATGCCAACTGGCGGGCGCAGCTCACGGTCGAGAACATCTTCAACCGCGGCTATTGGGCGTCCGCCGACGGCAACAACAACATCTCGCCCGGCCAGGGCCGCACCGTGAGGGTTCAGGCGAGCTACCGGTTCTGACGGCTATGGCGCGAACGTCTGCGTCCCATCGCGTGTCGTTCGCGCCGTTCGTCATGGATACAAAAACCTGTGATGGTTAACGATCAGGCAGCGCGCTGGACGGCGGCGTAATCCGTGCGCGCGGCGAAATAGGCTTCCAGCTCCGACAGCGCCCGCGCTTCCCATTCGCTCGCCTGCTCCAGAAGCGACCAGCTCTGGCCCGGGCGGAATGCAGCGGTCTGGCGATAGAGCGATGCGATGCCGCGATAGCGGCGCACATTCTCAAAGATGGCGTGACCGTTCATGTTCAAAAACTCCCTCGTCATTCCCGGGGGAGAAATTGCGGCCAAATCTTTTTCGAAAAGTTAGCGGCGCGCGCCAAGCTCGCGGATGGTTGCCGGACTGTTGCGCCGGCGCAACGCGCCGCTTCCGCGCGAAGCGGATTTATTGCGAATTCGTTGCCGTGCTCTCGCCCGAGGGCTTCAGTCCACCGCGGCTGATCATTGCCATCGTCTCGCGGCAGAGATCGGCAAGGCCGATCAAGAGCACCGCGAGCAGGCAGAACAGGTTGATGGAATCCGCGCCCGCGCTGGAGAGCGGCATGAACTGGAAGAACGGCGGGATGAACGCCCACCACACCAGCGGAACGGTGAGCAGCGCGGCGAACGCCGCTGCCGGCGCGCCCGCGACGATTCCGAGCACGAACAGGCTGGGCAGGAACGCCGCGAAATAGAGCTTTGCGCCGAGTGCGACGCAGACGCCTTGAAGCGCGGCCGACACGGCGACGACGACAAATCCGAGCAGAAACGCCTGCCACGACCATGGCCGTACTCGCGGTACGCCAACCAGTCCCGCACGCCTCATCAGCCTCCCCCTGCCGCCCGTTAACCGGGCTCGCTTGCGACCAAAGTACTACAGCCGCAGGGAAACCGCGAGACGGAAATCGCACGGTGCTAGGCTACGTATCCAGGGCTTGGTAAACGGCCGCGGGCACGATCGTACCGCTACTCTGTCGCCGCATAGAGCAAGCCGGCGACGGGCAGAGCAAGGCCAATGGCCGACGCCAGCGTCCAGCCGCCTTGCGCGAAGGCCCAGGCGCCGACCGCAGAGCCGGCAGCGCCGGCGGCGAAGAACGTCGCCATATAGAGGCCGTTGAGGCGGCTGCGGTGCTCATGCCCGAGCGCGAAGATGGCGCGGAAGCCGAGCACGACGTTCCCCTGGACACCGATATCGATGGCGATCGCGGCCACGACCAGGCAGGCGAGATTCAGCATCGAGCCGGCCGCGCCGATATAAGTCACCAGGAAGCCGGCGGCCGCGAGCAGCATGGCGACCAGCGTCGCGATGCGGCTATGGCCGCGATCGGCGAGCCGTCCCGCGATCGGGGCGGCGAACACGCCGGCGACGCCGGCCAGCGCGAACAGCGCGATGCCGCGCTGGGAGAAGCCGAATTCGCTGGCGAGTTGGAGTGGCGCCACCGTCCAGAACAGGGTGAAGGCACCGAACAGGCTCGCCTGATAGAGCGCGCGGCGCCGGAGCAGCGGCGTGGTCCGGGCCAGATGCGGCATCGACAGCAGCAGCGTGCCGTAACGCATGCGCGCAACCGGCTTGCGCTTCGGCAGCGTCGTCCACAGCGCCGCCGCGAGCACGATCATCAGCGCGGCGGACATGAAGAACACCGCGTGCCATGACAGTGCTGCCGTGACGAAGCTCGACACCGGTCGCGCCAGCATGATGCCCAGCATCAATCCGGTCGAGACATTGCCGACGACGCGGCCGCGAATGGCTTCCGGCGCAAGGTGTGCCGCGTAGGGAATGATGATCTGCACGGCGACCGAGCCGAGGCCGATAAACRGCGCGGCGATCAGGAACGGCAGCGCGTGGGTGGCGAACGCGGCGGCCAGCAGCGCCGCGGCGCCGAGCGTGATGACGGAGCAGATCAGCGCGCGGTTCTCGACGAGGTCGCCGAGCGGCACGATGAAGAGAAGCCCCACGCCGTAGCCGATCTGCGTCATGGTGACGATCAGCCCGGCCGCCGCATGCGAGAGGCCGAGCGCGGCGCTGATCGGCGCGATCMGCGGCTGGGCGTAGTAGATGTTGGCGGCGACCATGCCACAGGCCGCGGCAAGCACGAAGGTCAGTCGTTGCGACACCGCATCCGGCCCGGGTGCGGTCTCGATCGTGGCATTCATCGTCATTCCAACAGACTCCAGATATCGGGAATGATCATTCCCTAATATGACACAAATTCAGGCGAGCAGTTTCATCGCGACGCCGACCAGGCGCTCGCCGTCGAGCGGCAGGCGCGCCTTGCCGACGACGCGCATTCCCTGCGTGATGCAGATCATCAGCCGCGCGGTGTCGTCGGTCGCGACATGGGCGGGAATCGAGCCATCGGCCTGGCCCTCGCGAATGAGGCCGGCGATGAAGGCCTCGTTGGTCTCGAGCTGGGCGTTGACGCGGGCGCGGACGTCCGGATCGAGCGCGGCGAGCTCGACCGCGCCGCCGACCACGATGCAGCCGCGACGGCCCTCGATCCCCTGGGAGTGCTCGACATAGGACAGCAACATATGGCGCAGTCGCTCGCGACCGTTGGCGCCGCGCGCGGCCGCGCTGCGGGTCTGCTCCCGGCGCACCACGGCATAGCGCTCGAAAGCGGCCAGGAACACGGCCTGCTTGTCGCGAAACGCCTTGTAGACGCTGCCGGTGGCAAGCCGCATGGCGGCGGTCAGGTCGCCGATCGAGGTGGCATGATAACCCCGCTCGCAAAATACGCGTACGGCGCGGTCGAGCGCAGTGTCCATGTCGAATTCCCGGGGACGGCCGGGTGGACGAGCAGCAGGCTGGGGACGGCGCGCGGCTTTTTGCATTGCGGGATAATAGGGAATGAYTGTTCCCGAATCAAGGCACGTGGCTGTGAATGGGGGTGGATGGAGGGCACGCTCTCTCCCCATCGTCATTGCGAGCGTAGCGACTTGTCCGCCGAAGCTTCAGCGAAGGCGGAAGCAATCCAGAATCCCTCCGCGGAAAGGCTCTGGATTGCTTCGCTGCGCTCGCAATGACGGAGCAAGGGGCATCGGCGTCGTCCTCCAAATACCACTGTCATTCCCCGCGACCCGGCTACGCCAAGGCTTCGCCGGGGCTGAGGTCCAGGGCCGCCGAAGCTTTAGCGTAGGCGGCAAGCGGGGAATCCAGTACGCCGCGGCCTCTCGGCTCAATCACAGC
>NZ_JBFRFR010000078.1:0-39319 GCF_052114925.1 Bradyrhizobium sp. 2TAF36
GCGCAAAGCTCCGGGGTGTCATCGCGGCTATCAATCCTGACTCTCGTCAGATCGAAGCGGATTTCGGCAAAATCTTCCCGAGCAAACTCCTCGGCACCGGCCTTTTCGATGCAACGAAAGCTGCAAGCCATCCCCTATGGCACAAGGAACTACTTAACCCGCAGGCGCATGTACCTGAGACGGATTCCTATGGAATATCGAGCTTCGTGTACCGCGAGAAGCGCCCCTTCGATCCTGTCCGATTTCGCTCGTTTCTCGACCAGCCCTGGGCAGGTGTCATTCGTGCAAAAGGACGCTTTTGGCTTTCCACTCGTCCCGACTGGGTAGGCCTTCTTTCCGTCGCCGGGGTTCAGCGCAGATGCGGGCCGGCCGGATTGTGGTGGGCCAGCATCCCCCGATCGCAATGGCCTGCGGAGCCGGAGCTTCAGGACCATATCCGGAATCGATGGGACGAAGCCTGGGGCGATCGCCTTCAAGAGTTGGTGTTCATCGGCTCAGGCATGGATGAAGCCCGAATCCGCACCTCCCTTGATGCATGTCTGGATCCGAGCGAAAAAGGGTTCGATCCGGAAAGTTGGCGCGATCGCGATGATCCCTTTCCTCTTTGGTCCATGTGAAGATTGTGACGGCAAATCACATCTTTGGCAGCGGAGATAAATTGCAAGCCAAGTACATAATACTAGATGCCGTAATGGGCCCTGCTCCGTGCAAGGGGGCATGATGGTGGCTGTCCCCCGATAGATGATGAAACGGGGTCACGACTTGAGTCGGCCCCAAGCATCTGGAGACGGAGGACAGCCGTGGAGAATTATGCCGGAATTGACGTGTCGTTGGAACTGTCGAGCGTATGCGTTGTGGATTCCCAGGGTAAGATCCTGAAGGAGGCGAAGGTCGCAAGCGAACCCGACGCCTTAGTCGAATTTTTCGAGACGCTTGGCTTTGCAGTGAATCGGATCGGGCTGGAGGCTGGGCCACTGTCGCAATGGCTGCATGCGGGGCTGCAAAGAGCAGGATTCGAGACGGTTCTGCTGGAAACACCGGAAGGCTACACAAAGCTGTGCTGGCAAYKGTGCGTGACGATGCGGTCTGTCGCCGGCTAATGACAGTGCCAKGTGTTGGTCCCCTAGTGGCGATTACCTACAAATCGGCGATTGATGATCCTCATCGCATTGTAAAATCGAAGGCGGCAGGCGCGCTGTTCGGGCTCACGCCAAAGAAATACCAATCGGGAGAAAAGGACGTCACGGGCGGGATCACGCTGGCCGGCGACGAGATAGTGCGTACGGTGTTGTATGAGGCCGCCAACGTTCTGCTATCGCGCATCACGCGATTCTCAAAACTTAAGCGCTGGGGGATGGACGTCGCCAAGCGGCGAGGCTCGAAGCGCGCAAAAGTCGCCTTGGCACGCAAGCTCGCAGTGATCCTGCATCGAATCTGGGTCGACGGCACAACTTACCGATGGACCGACGCGGSCCCGATCGCAGCATAGAACACGAGGAGAAGAGTTGGAATGCAACCGGGCTGAACTGAGCCTGGTGCCCGAAGTCCCGTCGCCGGGACGGTGGATCCGGTGAAGCCGTTACACGCCCAGTGGCCGTCTTCTGACGGACCACGCGTATCTAGATAGGCTCACCGCTCCCTCTGACAGCATGATGTGGCGGCCAGGCGTTGACCACGGACAGAAGCATGAGCTCGGCGGCGTGACATTCACTCGGGAGGCTTGACATCATCGGGCCCATTACAGAAGGGCGTGTACTCGTTAGCGCGTAGCCAAATTCGGATTGATGCGAGCTTGATGAACGCCAGATAGTTGGCTGCGAGTTTGTCGTACCGGATCGCGACACGCCGACATTGCTTGATCTTGTTGAAGAACCGTTCGATCAAGTTCCGCGCACGATACAGATGCGGGCTGAAGCAGATCGGGTCTTTGCGATTTCGTTTCGGCGGAATGTTCGCCCATGCTCCTTGCTGGCGGGCAGACTCCCTGATCCAGTCCGCGTCGTATCCACGATCCGCGAGTAACATCGTTTGTGGAAGCAGGGCGCTGAGGAGAACCGAACACAGCCGATTGTCATGCGCTTCACCCGGCGTAAGAGCGAGATGGACCGTAAGCGTAGCTCTGAGGCCCATTTGATTGRTGCTTGACGTCTATTTTGAACGCGTGGTGCGCCGGCGCGGCTTCCATATTTCCGACAATGCGTTGACTGCGGCCTCGAGCGCCTTCCGGTCGACGACGTTGGGATCAAACTGCTCGGGGCCCCAGAGGCGCATTTGTTCGTGCTCCGGATGGGTGGGGTCGCTAATGGCGTCGAGGTATTCGGCATAGCCTGACGCACCGCCGACATCTTCCGGAGGACAACGGCTCGCGGCCTCGAGCAAGAGGGGAAGTCCCTCCATTGTCGTGTTGTCGAACCACTTTTCGAGCTTGATCACGTGATCCCAGCTGTCGCCGAAGTCGTAGAGATAATGGATCGTCTTCGCGCCGGTCTCGTGAACGATATTGGAGAGCCGCGTCTTGCGAGCATCGATGGGCTGAGGGCCAAAATCTCCATCGGGATCAGGAATACCCCAACGTCCTTCGCCAGCCAGGAACTCGAAGAGATGGCTATTCGTCCAGCCAAACGCCGCCTGAAGCGTCAGATGCAGCCGATCAAGGCGCAGCGTGAGCGGCACGACAAGGCATCGCATCACCTCCGGTTTCACGTCCTCGAGGGTCACCTTGATCCGGACCGCGGTCGTGTTCAGGCTCATGCCGCCAGCCTCGGATCGTGTGCATGCATCGTGTAGATCGACGCCCAAGGGAGCAGTTCGTCCAGTCGCGCCGCAGGCCAACCATTGACGAGCTTCGCGAGAACATCAGCGAGCCAGTGCTCGGCACTGACGCCATTGAGCTTACAGGTCTCGATTAACGAAGCCAGAACTGCCCAATTCTCGGCGCCCTCGTCGCAACCGGCAAAAAGGGAGTTCTTGGCGTTGAGCTTGATCGGCCGCATCGCACGCTCGACAGCATTCGTGTCCATCTCGATGCGCCCGTCATCAAGGTAGAGCGTCAGGCCATCCCAATGACGCAGCGCGTAACGCAAGGCCTTCGCCGTGTCGCTCTTCTGTGCAAGGTGATCAAGCTTGGCCTCAAACCACTGCTTCAAGGCTGTAGCCAGAGGTCGGGCATGCGCCTGCCTGCCAGCACGGCGCTCGGCATCTGATCGGCCGCGGAGCGCTTTCTCGACCGCGTAAAGCTGGGCGATGCGCTCAAGAGCCTCGCGGGCAACCGGAGCTGGCGCCGGAGCAACCTCGCGCTCGATCTTCACAAACTGGCGCCTCAGATGCGACCAGCAGAAGGCGAGCGTCCCGGACAAGGCGTCCACACGCGTCTCTCGGGTCATGGTCTTGTAAGCCTGATAGCCGTCGCAGTGGATGATGCCGCGATAGCCCTCAAGCAGCTGCAAGCCATGAACGGCCCCACGGCCCGGTGCATAGGCGTAAACCACGCCAGGTGGGTCAGGTCCGGCCCAGGGCCTGTCATCGCGTGACAGCGCCCAGAAGTAGCCGGTTTTGGTCCTGCCGCGCCCCGGGTCCAGCACCGGCGCCGGGGTCTCATCGACACAGAGCTTCGAAGAGGCGAGCAGAAGCTGGCGCAGACGATGCCACAAGGGCTTCAATTCCTGGGCGGCATAGCCTACCCAGAAGGCGAGCGTGGAACGGTCGATGGCGATACCGTGCGTCGCCAGCATCTGCGCCTGGCGGTAAAGCGGCAAATGCCAATGATACTTGGCGTCGATCACATGCGCGACGAGCCGCTCAGTGGGCAATCCACCCCTGATCAATCGCTCGGGAGCAGCGTGCTGGAGGACGACGCCATGACAGGCGCGGCAGGCCAGTTTGGGCCGGCGGGTGACGATGACGCGATACTGCGCCGGTACGACGTCCAGCCTCTGGCTCTCATCGTGACCGATCTCGAAGAGGTCGCCCTTACAAGACGGGCAACAGGTCTCGGCCGGTATCAGGATTTCGACAATGCGCGGCAAATGTTCCGGAAGTTGACCACGGTTGGTTCTACGCTCGGCAGTTCTCTTCTCGCAGGTTCTGGGATTGGCGCGATCCTCGGCTGCTTCGAGAGCCGCGACGGCCTCTTCGATGTCCTCCAGAACAAGCTGTAACTGATCAGCGTCCAGCTTTTCCGAGGATCGACCGAACTGCGCATCTTTTGCAAGCTTGAGCAACCGCTCGAGCCTGGCGCAGCGATCCAGCAGAGCCGCGGCAAAGACGCGCAACTCGGCTGGATCGCTCGGCAGCTCATCAGGCAAATCACTCATTGGCCCGAGTCTGCCATGCTTCGCGCCCCGATGCAGCGAAGATTTATATCTTTACGCAAGCGCTTTCGGCTGCGGGATTCGAGGTGCGTGCATGCGCGTCCAATCCATGCCAGCAAGCAGCGCCGACAGCTGCGCAGCGTTCATCCGCATCACGCCGGCCACGATGGGAGGCCATTTGAAGCCGCTGCCATCGAGCCGCTTCCAGTACAGCACAAGGCCGCTGCCATCCCAGACGACAATCTTCACACGGTCAGCGCGCTTCGCACGGAAGACCACCGCCACGCCCTTCATCGGGTCATGGCCCAGCGTCTCCTTTGCCAAGAGCGCCAAGCCCTCCGCACCTTTTCTGAAGTCCACAGGTTGCGTCGCCACGTAAATCATGAGGCTCGCGGGCGGCGTCAGCATGAACGTGTCCGTCGAAGCGCCAAGAACACATCACTCAACACAGCAAGGCCAGGCGTCCCTCGCACCTCAACTCGTGCCCCCTGGAGCTCAACCGTCACAACGGCTGCTTCCGGCGACCCGGTGGGCTCTGCGGCCGCCGGTAGCGCCGATTCCGATACCACCGGCACGAACGACAGCGTGTCCGCCGAAGCCGGCAGTACCAACTGGCCCAAACGCGCCCGGCGCCGCCAGTCGTGCACCTGCTGGGGCCGGCACCCATGGCGACGCGCGACATCTGTGACAATCGCCCCCGGCTCGAGGCTTTCCGCGGCAATCTGTGCCTTCAAGTCGTCCGGCCAGCGCTTTCGACCTGCGCCTGCGTACACTTCGATACGCGATGACAACGGTCGTCTTATGTCGTCCGAATGGTCGTCCATTGTGAGCACCCTTGCAGAAGAAGACTCTTCTAGCGGTGCTCTCAGGACTGAGTACAAAAATTCTCAAGGGCCTCAACGCCACACTTACGATGGACCGGCAGGCCATTGGTGTCCACCACCGCGTGAATCTTGCTCGTCAGGCCCCCTCGCGAGCGACCCATATCTTGGTGATTGTTGTCCGCGATACAGGCTCCGTGCTGGTGCACGCGCACAACGGAGGTATCGATCATCTGCACCGCTGCGTCATGACCGGCGGCCAACGCATCCATAATCTGGTCCCACACGCCAGCCCGCCGCCAACGAACGAAGCGATTGTAACAGGTGGTACGGGGACCATAGGTCTCTGGCAGGTCGCGCCAAGGCGCACCTGAACGGAGGACCCAAAAGATGCCATTGAGCACGCGACGGTCATTTACACGCCGAATGCCACGCGGCTTGTTCGGCAGCATCGGTTTGATGGCGGTCCATTCATAATCGCTGAGTTCGTAGCGCATGATTCGAGGCTCCAGTTTCGGAGCATGAATCACGTCCGCAGCGATACCCTCAAGCCGCATTGGCCCTTTGAGGTGCCGCTAAATTAATGCTCTGAATCATTCTGCTTTCGGCGGCATAGCGGACACGGCCGGACTTGCAACTGGTTCGACCCAGTCGCGAATGACCCGGAACGGACCTTGCGCTTGCTTGGCCTCGGGCAGAAATCAAAATATTAGCAACGGGCAGATTGGCTCAGTCCGAGCTATCTCGCTGTGTCCGGGGAGCCATGCTGACCCCCCGGGCGGGAGAAGCTTCAGGAGCAGGCAACTACCAGGGCTGCCCTTTGCCAAACGACCAATCCTCTTTGTTGACGAAGACCATGTTGATCATGATGTCGTCGGGCCGTACGCCGAGCTTGTTGGTGAGTTCGTCGGCAATCTGCCGGTAGAAGGCAAACTTCAGTTCTTTGGTGTTACCGACCGTGCTGGTCACCTGGATCAGGATGAAGTCAGGCGACCGATCCATGCCAAGGAAGTGCCGATCATAGATGAGATTCTCTGGCGCGTACTCATTGACAACAATGAAGCGGTCGCCATCCGGAGCCTTAAGAACACCGACAATCCCTTCATACACAATGTCAGCGAGTTTGGCGCGATAGTCTGCAGATTTGCCTTTGATCAGATCGATACGTGCAAACGGCATAATTCTCTCCTTTGTGGTCGGGTGGATGGATTTTAGACTACCAAGTGGTTGGTAGCTAATCTTTAGGGCTTGGAATTGCTGCCGTCAAGCCCTACCTTCCACTTGGTTGGTTTTTTTAGGGAAAAGGCTCAATGAGCGCAGGTTCGAAGGAAATCATTCTTGCTGCAGCAAAACGGAGCGCGATGGCGCATGGCTACACTGGCTTAAACTTCCGAGACATCGCCGCCGAAGTCGGCATTAAGGCACCAAGCATCTATCATCACTTTCCGACCAAGGCCGATCTCGGGGCAGCGGTAGCAAAGCGTTACTGGGAAGATATTGTCGTGGACCTTAAAGCTATATCGGACCAGTCGCCTGATCCGCTCAAAGCGCTGCGCCGATACCCCGAGATTTTTCGTAAGTCGCTCTCGAGCGACAACCGCATGTGCCTTTGCAGCTTCATGGCTGCGGAATATGACGACCTGCCGGACACGGTGAAGAAGGAGGTCCATGCCTTTGCCGACGTTAATGTGGCGTGGCTCAGCAAGCTCCTGTCTGCTGCCGGGATCGTCAAACCTAAGGAAAGCCAAGCGCGGGCTCGAGCAATCTATTCGGCCGTTGCGGGCGCGCAGCTCTTCGCGAGAGGTCGCTCGGATATCTCACTCTTCGACGCGATGATCGACAGCTATCGTTCGGCTGGACTTTTGCCGGCGTAAGCGAGGGCCTTCATCTTCGCCATTTCGCCTGGCACGGGCATCGACATGATGCCGAAGGCGACGGACCGTCCTGACTGTTGGCGTATAATCAAAGGCATTTGGAGCAACGAGCAACAGCGGCACAATCGGAGCGTGAAGCAATTCGTTGGACTTTGCCCGTCGAGGCGATGTCGCATATTGGCCCATCGCGTCATTTCGCTGTGCTGCGGAATTTGGTCGCTATCGGGGCATAGCGGACTCTAGCAAGCCGACCGACCGGCAGATTTATGGGTTCACGGCCTAGCACTACTTTGGCAGAATCTATTTGCGCCAGCGTTTTTCAAGGATTTGTTTTCGGCAGTATGGACACCGTTGAGACGGCGGCCGAAGGATGAGATCGACGATGGCCTGACGTACGGCGGGCATGCTTGGCTGAGGCGGAGATCCGTTGATTCTTTTTTTTCCGCCCCGCGTGTGCGAGGCGACGATGTTGTAGGAAGGYGTAGGCGATCATTGTCATCAGGGCGTGGCGATGAAGACCCTGCCATGATCGCCCCTCGAAGTGATCAAGTCCAAGTTCCTCCTTCAACTGCTGATGCGCCTGCTCACAAATCCATCTTGCCTTGATGGTGGCGGCTAGTGTGCGCAGATCCGTCGCCACAGGGAGATTGGCAAGATAGTATTTCTTCTCACCTGAGGCACGTTGCTCGCCAATGAGCCAAGCTTCGTCGCCCGGGAGATGCTGCTGACCCTTATCCCAAATCCGCTGAGCAGGGCCGTCGGCGGTGCGGACACGGAGAGCAGCAAATCGGGCTTTCAGCCTACCTTTCGTCCCGCTGCGCCAACTCACGGATTTCCATTTGGCGCTGGCCAGCATTTGTTCTGCCGCAATCGATAAGATATCGGGCACGTGGTGCTTTCGTGGTTTCCCGCGGACTTGGTAATCGGCCAAATGAGCTTCACATCGACCGGATACACCTTCAGGTGCCGAGGGATGCCGACAGCCCAGGCCAGCCCGCGCTCTGTTAGTCCTTGTCGAAACGGTGCGCTAAGTCCGTATCCTGCATCCGCCAGAACACATCCAAAGCGCACGTTGGCTGCCATCGCGCGGTCAATCTCGGCCAAAGCAATTTCCGGCTTGGACCGTGTCGTTCGATGTTCGACTGGCACGCGAGCGCGCTTCAAACGTGACACGTCGCTTGTCCAACTGTCAGGCAAAAAGAGACGTAACGCGATCATCACTGGCACTTCGCCGTGCGCAAGCGTCAAAGACACCAGCGTTTGGCAATTTGCCGTTTTGCCGAGAGCCGACGCGTATTGAGCTGCAACACCAACCGAGCGTTCGCCCTTCTTCGGCAGTGAGGTGTCATCAATAACCAACACCGCATCCTTGCCACCGACAAGCCGGTTCGCCTGGTTGAGCAGCTCTGTCTCCAGCGGCGTCGCGTCCCAGACACCGTCCGCAATGAAATGGTGCAGCTGGTCGTAGTTGCCCGTGGCAAGGCGCTCCGCCATCGGCTGAACGCTCTTGCGATCGCCAGGACCGATCAATCCTGCAACATAGAGAGGACACATCCGCTGTCGGGTCTTATGACCCAGCCGGTCCAAGAACGGCATCAGCCAGCGTTCGAGTTCGTCTTCCCATCCCGCCATGGTCAGCCCTCCAAGAGCCGACCACCCATGAATCATTGAAAAATTGATTCGGGAATCCTATAAAGCAAGGCAAAATGGGCAATCTGCCAAAGTAGTGCTAGTCATCTGGAACGCAAGTTCGCCACATTAGTTGATAGCTCGAATCTCTACAGAGGAGAGAGCTCGTGGCGAATGCAGGTGAACGAGGCCGGCCGATCGCGCCGTTGGTGCTTAGTCCGCAGGAGCGGGCGTACTTGGAGAGGCAAGTTCGTCGTCATCGCGTTGCCCGATCGCTATCTGAGCGCTGCCGCGCGATCCTGCGGTGTGCGGATGGCTTGCCAAGCAAGTCCGTGGCTGCCGAACTCGGCCTCCACGAACACACCGTTGGCAAGTGGCGTCGCCGATTTTTGAAGGATCGCTGTGATGGCCTGCTTGACGGGGCCCGCCCTGGCCGCCCTCGAACCATCAACGACGATCAGGTTGCTGAGGTAATTGAGCGGACATTGCGTACAACGCCACCCGACGCGACGCACTGGTCGATCCGCTCAATGGCTGGGGAAACTGGCTTTTCCCACACCACGATCCGCCGAATGTGGATGGCGTTCGGCCTGCAGCCGCACCGCAGCCAGACATTCAAGCTGTCGAGCGACCCGCTGTTCGTCGACAAGGTCCGCGATATCGTCGGCCTTTACCTGTCCCCACCGAACCGAGCCCTTGTCCTCAGTATCGATGAGAAAAGCCAGATCCAGGCCCTGGATCGCGAGCAGCCGGTCCTGCCGATGATGCCGGGCGTACCGGAACGGCGCACGCACAGTTATGTGCGGCATGGTACGACCTCGCTGTTTGCCGCGCTCGATGTCGCCTCGGGGTTCGTCATCGGCAAATGCTATAAGCGGCACCGGGCAGTCGAGTTCTTGAAGTTTTTAAAAGGGATCGATGCTCAAGTTCCTGAAGGCCTCGATGTCCATCTCGTCATGGACAACTACGCCACCCACAAAACACCTAAGATCAAAGCGTGGCTCGCCCGTCGGCCGCACTATCATGTCCACTTCACGCCGACTTCCGCGTCATGGATCAATCAGGTCGAGCGCTGGTTCGCTGAACTCACCAGAAAACAGATCCAGCGAGGTGTTCACACCTCCGTCAGGCAGCTCGAGGCCGACATCCGTACCTTCATCGACCTGCACAACAGAAAACCGAAGCCATTCAAATGGACCAAGTCCGCAGACCAGATTTTGGCTTCCGTCAAACGCTTCTGCTATAAAGCTCAGCGGACTTTATGTGGCGAACTTTAGATTCACGTGACTAGGAGGGCAGACATGGCACGGCAGGTCATTCCAGCCCCAATGCTCCCGGCTGCCGATCCAATTGCGGATTAGAGCGCCGGGAGTGCCAGGCCCGCCAGTTGTGGCCGAGGAAGAACAGCCCAGCCAGCACGCCAATAGCGGCCGGTATTACCAGGCTCAGACAGTCCATGACGCACCGCCTCCCAGCAAAGGAATCGTCCGTCCGATAAACTGACGGCCTTCGGCTGCGTTAAGCGTCAGCGATAAAAACCCGCCGGCGTGAACCGGCAGGTCTTTGTGATGGACTCGCGATCGGCTTACCAAGGAAGATAGAGCGCGACGAACAGCGCCAAGCCGATCAGACCGCACGCCTCCGCGACCGACCGCGTGCCATCCGGCGAGCGATGGATTCACGAAATCAAGTTCGACGGCTACCGCGTGCAAGTCCACCTCGCCAACGAAGCCGTCAAGGTCTTCACACGGCGCGGCCACGACTGGACGAAGCGTTTCAAGAAGGTTTCCGATGACGCCTGGCACGTCAAGGCGAGCTCGGCCATCATCGACGGAGAGATTGTCGTACCTGCCACCGACGGCACGACGGACTTCTCGGTCTTGCAGAATGAGCTCAAAGGCAAGTCAACGAAGATCGTGCTCGTCGCCTTCGACCTGCTCTACCTCAACGGCAGGGACATCCGGAAGTTACCGCTGTTTCAGCGCAAGGCGGAGCTGAAGAAGATCATTGCCGGCACCGACGTTCAGTTCAGCGCGAGTTTCGAGATCGACGGGAACGAGATGTTTGCCCATGCCTGCAAGATCGGGCTCGAAGGCGTCATCTCCAAGGTGCGCGACAGCGCGTACCCGGTCGGCCGCAGCAACAATTGGGTCAAGAAAACCTGCGCCCAGCGCGAGACACTCACCATCGCCGGCTTCGCCCTCGATGAGGGCAAGTGGGACGGCATGTATCTCGGTCGGCGCAAGGGCGACGACCTGATCTATGCCGGCAAGGTCGACCACGGCTTCGACAAGACATCGGCGGCCGAGCTGAGGTGGCGCCTCGAGCCGCTGGTGCGGAAGACACAGCCCTATGCCAAGATGATTGCGCACAAAGGTGGTCGAACCGAAGCTGCTTGCTGAGATCGAGTATCGCGCCAAGTCCGCCGAGGGAAAGGTGCGGCATCCGTTCTTCAAGAACTGCGGGAGGACCTGTAACGGCGCGGCAATCGGTGACAAATTTTTTTCAGCCTCCTCTTGAAACCAAAACCGGCTTTGCTAGGCCGTGAACCCATAAATCTGCCGGGCGGACGGCTCGCCAGAGTCCGCTATGCTCCGATAGCGACCAAATTCCGTAGCGCAGCGAAATGACGCGATGGGCCAAAACCGGAAGTCGCCGGGTCGCTCGATGACTTCCCGTCCCGAGTGTCTCATCCAATCAGCGTCGACCTTATCAGCGCTGACGAGACGGGAACAATCCATGCGTCGACAGCGGGACTGGACTGCGAGGCGGCGCGGCTCATTCCGGTAGGCCCGCCATCCGGCAAGCTTGCGACAATCTTTCGATATCTTCCGCCCTGCGAAATCTTGTTTTGATTCTGGAAATACGTAGGACCGGCTTCAGTTGCAGTAGGCGCGCAAAGACGACTCGTGCTTCCTCAACCCGTCCAGACATCGAAAGGCATGCCGCCAGAATAAATTGTGYGTTCACATAATTTGGCCGCTGCAGGACAGCAGACCTTGCCCAAGATGAACCGTCGTCATACCGACCCGCCATAAAATGAGCATATGCTATCCCGGTCTGGGCAAAAAATATTAATGGATCCAGCGGACTTAAACGCACCGCGATTTCATATTGTTCGAGCGCCGCGTCTAATTCGCCGAGCATAAGGTGTTCTCCGCCGCGCGAATACCGTGCGATGACGAGATTTGGATCTAGATTTATCGCCCGTGAGAGGAGGGCTGCGCCCTCCTCGACCTCACCCAATAATTCAGAGATCACCTGTCCGGTCCTCGCCAGCACCGTTGGATCGTCCTTATCGAGCTCAATTGCCCGCATTACGAGTCGCCTGGCTTCAACACACTCCTGTGCAGCATCGCTTCTCCAGCCGAAGAACTTTCTTTGCAGATAGGAATAAGCGCCAAGGGCGTATGCTGCGGCGAATTCGGGATCGATCACGTTGGCGGCCTGGCTCAGTCTAACCGCTTCAATATTCTGTTCGCGGGTGAATTGGTAAAAGCTTGATAGCGCGCGAAGATAATAGTCGTAGGCCTCAAGGCTTCCAGTCGGCTTGCGTTTCGCGCGCTCGATTTCGGCGCGCTCCAATTGAGGAAAGATTGCGCCAATCACGCAGCTCGTTACTTGATCCTGCAGGTCGAAAATATCTTCGAGTTGACTGTCGAACCGGTCCGCCCAAAGATGTGCTCCTGTCGTAGCGTAGATCAACTGCCCGGTAATGCGGACTCGATTGCCGGCTTTGCGCACACTGCCTTCGAGCACATAGCGAACGCCAAGTTCACGCCCGACCTGCTTGATGTCGACGGCCTTGCCTTTGTAAGTAAAGGTGGAGTGTCGCGCGATGACAAAAAGCGACTTGGACCGCGACAGGCCGGTAATGATGTCCTCGACCATGCCGTCGGCGAAATACTCCTGCTCCGGGTCGGAGCTCAGGTTGGTAAAGGGGAGAACGGCGAGCGAGGGCTTATCGGGGAGTGGCAGGACGGGTTTCGGCTGTTCCGCCGGGATTTCGGTCACCGCCACGCTTAAGGGCCTCTGCGCTTCCCGCACCGGGCCAACGAAGCGAAAGCCCTTCCTTGGCAGTGTTTTGATCAGGCGCTGTTCCTCGCCGGAATCGCCGATCGCGCTCCGGGCGACGTTCACGCGGGTCGTCAGCGCTGCATCGGAGACGATACGCCCGTCCCAAATGGCCTTGATGAGGTCGTCTTTACTAACGACGCGCTCCCTATTGCGGAGCAGGTAGTCGAGCAGGTCGAATACCTGGGGCGCGATGGCCACGACGTTCGCTCCGCGATGTAGCTCCCGGCGGTCAGTGTCGAATGCGTACTCCTCGAAGAGGTAGCGCACGTTGCTATTTCCCTACGTTGCCTCCAACGGCTTCTGTTGCCGGTTGCAGGCGCAAAGAATAAGCCGCCGGGGAGGAAAAAGTAAGCCGGATGTTAAGCGCGCCAGCGCATCGCCCGGTATCCTCGGCTCGTGAAACAGTCCAGCCTGGACACATCGCAATGAGCACGGTCCACGGGGCCACCGAGCCGAGACAGGCAGCCGCAAAGCGGCAAGTCTACAGCCCTCTCGAAATATATTGGGATGCATTTCAACAGTGGCGAGGTTACGAGCCACCTTGTGCGACCTAAGTGACAGGGAGCTAATGGATATCGGTACTACGCGCGGCGAGATCGATTACGTCGCCTCGAACCGAGGTATCGATCCGCGAGGCATCCGATCTGCCGAATGAACGTTCGATGTCTGGTAATGGTGGGGGCCTGAATTTGCCACGGCGGGGAAAGCGGACGTCTCCCGAGGTCGCTGAAGGGCCATGAGCCGACCTAGACTCATTTAGCAAAGCTGGCCCGCAATCAACCCTTCTCATAGGCAACAAGGCATTCGGCCAGTCCCTCCGCATTCGACAACGCAACAAGATGGCCACCGGGAATTTCTGCCACCTCCTTTCCGAGCCTTTCGCGCGCGACACGCCGTTGAAATTCGATTGGGAAAAAGCGGTCATCTTTTCCCGCAAGAACATGAATGGGGATGTCAGGCCAACGCTCGAAAAGACAGGGCTCGCCGAAAATGGTCTCGGCTTCCTCGCGAGGCTTTTCAGGGCCAGCGCGCAGCACCTCCTGCGGCACGTCGTGCAGAAAGTACGTTTCCACGTCGAATTCCGCCGTATAGCCACGCACCGCCGCAGCTTGTTCCCGCGCCTCTACTGCTCCTGTTGCGCCCCACCATACGCCAGCGGTCTCGCCCGGCTCTGGGATCATCGCGTTGACAAACACCACCATCCGCACGTGCGCACGTGCGCAAACGAGGGGTGCCGTGAAGCCTGCAAGCGACTGAGCGACCAGAATAACATCGGCTCGTTCCGCGATCGAGCGGACGACGATGTCAGCATACGCTGCAAGACCGGCGTGCCTGTCGTCGCCAGGGAGGTCAACCGCCACGGGTTCGTGCCCTGACGCGTGAATAAGCGGGGCCACACGGTGCCAATACCAAGCCATGCCGCCTGCCCCGGGAACAAGGATGAATGTTGCCATATTGAGTCCTCCTTTTCTTAAGACCGCTCGTAAGCCGCACTTTGATGGGCTGCCTCCCTATAAGACGGCTTGGAATGAGCTGGACCGACGGCATCACAGATTGTTTTGTCAGCGATGGCACCCTGATCCCTCATTCAGACGGATGTCTGGGTGGGGTCATTCGCGTCGGTTTGGCCGGAGCACGACGACTTCCGGTCTACCCCCTGTCGGCTCAACCGGTTGACGCAACACAGGCATTAAATCTCTCTGCTGGCGTTTCAAATTGCAAGGTCTCACGTGGCCGTTCGTTTAGCTGACGAGCCACTTTGTTCAGATGGGCTTGCGAATGCACCGACAAGTCGGTGCCCTTTGGAAAGTACTGTCTCAGCAGGCCATTGGTATTCTCGTTCGACCCGCGCTGCCACGGGCTTTGCGGGTCGCAAAAATAGACATCGATGTTGGTCGCCATCGAAAAGCGCCGATGATCCGTCAGTTCCTTGCCTCGGTCCCAAGTCAGGGACTTATACAGTTCTTTTGGTAGCTTCTTCGCCGGCTTGATGAGCGCGTTGACTACAGTCTGGGTGTCCTTGCCTGCCACTTTGGCCAGCATCACGTAACGCGTTTGACGCTCGACTAAGGTCGCGATGTAGGTGTTGTTCGGCCCGGACAGCAGATCGCCCTCCCAATGGCCAGGCACCGCCCTATCTTCAACCGCAGCCGCTCGCTGACGGATTGAGACGGCATCCTTCATATGTCCCCGTCTATCGCCATTCGGATCAACCGGTCTGGAGCGACGCATCGAGCGCTTCGATCGAAGATGGCGAAGCAGCTCTTTCTTGAGCACGCCGCGCGCTTGGACAAACAGGCTGCGATAGATGGTCTCGTGTGACACCTGATTATACTCGTCTTCAGGATGCGTTCTCTTCAGCCAACCGGTTATCTGCTCGGGTGACCAATCCAATCTGAGCTTCCCTGCCACGGCCTGCCGAAGCCGCGAATTGATCGCCAATTTACAACATTTTGGACGACGCGATTGTGCCCAGGCATTCTCGTCTGCAACTGTCGCCCGGTAGCGATCACAGCCGCCATTGCGGCTCATTTCACGACTCACCGTCGAGGGCGAGCGGCCAAGCAGTTTGGCGACAGACCGGGCTGATTGACGTGCCGTAACGCCTCTGGAAATCACCTCGCGTTCCGCAAGCGTCAATGCCAACCTGGAGCGACGCCGCTCCGCAGGACGAAACCCTCCATGCGGGGCAACCAGAAAATAGATCGACGATGACTGCTTACCAAAAGCTCGCCCGATCGCCTTCAGTGACTCCCCGCGCTTCCAACGGTCCCATAACTCCGTCTTTTCTGCCGCGGTAAAACCTCTATGAAATCTCCGTTCCATCCTACACTCCATCTTTTCCCTCTAAGATAAAGTGTTGCGTCGATCGGTTGAGACCGCCCCCGGTGAACGGACATTCTCAGGATAGTGGGCACGTCTCAAACGGGCCACGAGCAGGCCTTGGCCGCGAACCGACGCGCGGATATCCTCCAAGGTTGCAATCCGCTTCGGTCCCGATCTTCCTCAAACCATAGGAATTTTGTCATGACGAATGGTGGAATTACCCGCCGTCGCATCCTGCGCAGTGCTGCAACCGGCGGTCTCGCGGCAGCAGCGACCCCAGGGGCGGTCGGTGCCGACCGCGCGCAATCGGCGCGAAAGACCTTTGTCTTTGTCAGCGGGGCTTTTTGCGGTGGCTGGATATGGCGCCGGGTCACTGACCGGCTCGAACAGGACGGCCATAAAGTGTTCGCTCCGTCACTCACGGGTTTAGCCGAGCGCTCGCATTTGCTGAGCAAGGATGTCGATCTGGACACCCACATTGCCGACGTCGTCAACCTGATCAAATGGGAAAGTCTCGAGAACGTCTGCCTCGTGGCTTGGTCCTATGCAGGCTTTGTAGGCTCGGGTGCACTCGAAAGCATCGGCGATCGCGTCTCATCGGTTATATGGCTTGATGCCTACATTCCGGCCGACGGACAAAGGGTGGCGGACTACGCAGCCGAGCCGGTCCGCAAAGGCATACAAATGGCCATCGACAAGGGCGAGGCGGGCGTTCGCGGATCGGCGCATTATCCGGCCAGTGTTGTTGCCGAACGCGATCGGGCATTCGCCGAGTCTAAGGTTACTCCGCATCCAGTCGGCACCTATCTCCAGCAGATCAAGGTTTCCGGGGCGCTCCAAAAGGTGGCGAAGAAGACATACATCCGGCTCCCAAAATTTCCACAGCCGCCCTTTGACAAGGCACTGGCAGACTGCAAGAGCGACAAGTCTTGGGCCACATTCGAACTGCCGGATTTTGGGCACATGGCCATGCTCGATGCACCAGACCGCGTGAGCGAGTTGATACTGCAAGCCGCGTAAGATCGACCTCCCCGCAACGTAGGGGAAGACATCACGCCGGAGTGCGTTATGTCCGCCATGGGTCCAAAAGGCGAAATGCTCAAATTGCCTGCGTAGTCTGCTTTTCCTCCAGAAGCGGTCATCCATCCGTGCATTGCTGTGCCGGCTTCGGCGAGATGATCCACCAAAGGACGCGCCCGGTCTCGTAGAGGCTGAATGGCACGCCGACCCCGCAAACGAATACGACGGGCAAACCGCTCAGGTCGGGACCGTATGTGGGACGCTCCTGGGCAACGCCGGGATTTGGCCGGGGGCCGACCTCGAGCTTTTCTAGGCGGGGCGTGCCGAGCTCAGGCCGGTTCATGTCTTAGCAGCGACGCCCCCGAAGCAGGCGGTGCGCGAACTACGCAGGTCAGGATCATACCCACAAAACGCCAGCAAATCGTGTGGAAAGGCGGGTCTCTGGGCCTCACTTTGGCACTTCAGCTTGAATGCGCAGGACGTAAAGCGTGGTCTGAAACTCGTCCGTCACTTCCATCTGCCAGTCTCGGGCCGGCGTCAGCTTCCCATCAATGCCTTGGAGCATCTGACGGGCTGTCACAGTGGCCTCGTTCCACACCGCATGCTTGTCGGGAAGTTCCTCATCCTGGTGGTCGATCTCGCCACGCACGTGCTTGATATGAAAGAAGTATCTCGGCATGACCAGAAAATGCTGCGAAACTTTAGTTTCATGGGTTGCCGCGTCGCATCGCGGGTTCACTCCGTGCAGGAACTTCAACACCTCGCCCTACGTTTTCCCGGAAAGGGAGATCTCTCACATGACGGGTATGACCGAGCAAGACATCAGGAATCGAGCTTACCTCCTTTGGGAAAAGGCGGGCCAACCAGCAAGGCAGATGGACACTTTCTGGTACGAGGCTGAGAAGGAGCTTATCGCCGAGCGCAAAAAGCAGGGCGACGTGCCTTCCTACTTGCCCAACCTGGCGGCTAGCTGACCTTCGCAGTCATTGTTAAGACAGCGGCCTCTACCTGTATGCGATGTACAGCCGGATCAGCACGTAGCCCCAGCCGATGCCGTAGGCAGCAGCTGTGCAGACCAGGGCCGCGGCGGTGGCTTACCATATGATCTCGTGAACGCTCACGCGCTCGCCTCTTGCGCCAGCGACCGCCGGCCCCCACAGCGAGGACGTTCAGCCCGATCCAGCAGGCGGCGGCGATCAGGGCGATGGTCATTGGCCTGCCTCGTCGAAGATGTGCGGGCTGAGGGCGGACTGCTCGACCAGAAAGCCGGCGCGGTCGAGCACCAGAGGGGGACGGTCCAGAGCCGCCCCAACTCGGCATTCATCGGAGACTGGGCGAGTCGCTTCGATTAGCCGATAACATCAGATCATTATACGCGCGGTGAAGTTCTATCGCTCTAGGAGCTTAATCGTTGAGACGGGCCACTTCCCGGGACGGCCAGCGACGGAAAGACGCAAACGTGCGCTTCGTCCAAGCACAATTCCTCGACAGTCCCTGCCTTTTCATCCGTCAGCACCACGGCCTTGCCGATCAATTCCGTCTCGGCTTTGTGATACTCCCACAGACTAGCGGCGGCGTGCGCTTGGCTCGGGGCATTGCCTCAGCTGTCTCCAACGCATCAGAGCGACTGTGCATGCAAACCTTAGGAAGCTGAGCAGGGTTCCTTCGGGTGCCAGATGGCTGCCGGCGCGCGCATCGCAGCATGTTGCTCATAGGAGTTAAACAGAAATTTTCTGTTCAATGAAAGCACGTTGGGGCATCAGCAGAGGTGAGCCCCTACCCTAGCCAGCCTGCTCACTCCGCTTCAACCTGGGCCAGGAACCGACTGGTTGGTAAGGTTCGCGTTTGAACTCTCCCGCGCTGTCATTACTGTGACTGGATTGCCAATTGCCCTTCCTGCCGCGCGGATGGTGTCGACGAACAGCCTCGCGGCCGGATTCCAACCAATCGGACCACCATGTCCTCCGGTTCCAGCGCCAGTATCGCCAAGAAAGCGCGCACGAAGGCTGAGGCGGATTTTGCCACCTGGCTAATGATGGCCAAGCTCGGTGGTTTCGATGACCTGCCGTCCAGCGCCCAAAGCTTTCTGACTAACTATCGAACTCGGCTCGAGACAATGAGCGAGGCCGAATCCACGGCCCTAGCCGTTCGCGAGGTCTACAGCGCTTATTACAGCGAGATGGGAGGCGTGGGCGCAGCGCCGGAACCAAAGGCTCGGACGCCAACGACAGAGGGCAAAGTCGTGCGGTCCCAGAGACCGCCTAGATCTCAACCCCGTGAATCGGCTGCGCGCCGTTCGACGAGGCCAATGACCCGAAAAACCCTCGCGGCGCTGCTGATTTTCGCGAGCATGGTGGCGCTGGTTGTCGCATTCAGATTTCTAGCGCAGTAATACCGCCCGCGGATTGTGTGCGACGTCCGCTTTTACCCCGATAGCGACTAAATAGCGGACATCGTGCACTTCGCATTTAGGCCAATTTCGGAAGTGGCGACGCTCATTCGATGATCCTGTCGGCACGACTCAGGATCGTTGACGGCACCACAATGTTTGAGGCCTTAGCCGTCTTGAGTTTGACGACAAGCTCGAACGTGGTCGGCCGCTCGACGGGGATGTCTGCCGGCTTCCCGCCTTTGAGAATGAGGTCGATGATCTCCGCGCCGCGCCGCCATTGCTCGCCATGATCGGTGCCGTAGGACATAAGGCCGCCTGCCTCCGCGAACTCGCGGTAGCCGTAGAGAGCGGGCGAATGCAGGCGGGAGGCGGCCGCGGCGATTTCGGTCCGCTACTAAACGTGAGGCGGTCCTCGAGGATCGCAAGGCCCCGGCTCCTGCAACCTTGCTGGCCTCGAGCTGCGGCGCGATCTCCTCGGGCGAGCGCACAAGACCCGTAACTCTATTCTCCCGACATGCGCTGCGGTCTCGAGTTCCCTGTAGGCGAGGGCCGCGTACGGCGTGCCCGGGTTCAAGACCGCGGCAATCAACGAGGCGGCAGGGACGATCTCGCGCAACAGCTGAAGCCCGGATGCCCTATATGCGGCTAGGTCCGACAGTCCGGTGACGTTACCGCCGGGCCGGGCGAGACTTGCAACGACCTCGGCGCCGGCAGGATCGCCCACAGCCATGAGTACAACGGGGATGCCGCTTCTGGCTGCCTTGCCCGCCGTGGCGGCAACCGTGCCAAATCCGGTGACAAGCGCGTCAGGCTTCATCCGAATGAGGTCGGACGCAAGGCCTCGCAAGAGTTCCGGCCGGCCTTCTGCCGAGCGATAGACGAACTGCAGGTTTTTTCCGTCACGTTAATCAAGCTGATCGAGACGGCGCAAAAAAATTCCGCACGAAGCTACGATCCTCACCTGCAAGTAGGCGAGGTAGGCAATGGTGAATGATTTGACTTTTTGTGCGCTGGCCCTGCGCGCGACGCCGAGGAGCGTGGCACCGGCTAGGATTTTCAATCAACGACCGCAGGTCCGTCATGCAAATGCCTCTCGCTCGAAGTATTCGAGCCGCAGACCAGAACGGGTCGCTCAAGAATGCTGCTAGATATCAAATGCGCCTTGACTATTCCCGAACAAAAATACGGACTTAACCTTCCATTCGCCGTTGGATTGGTGCTCATAAAGCTGAACGGTACCGCCGGACAGCATGGTCGTTTCCTCGCCCTTTACCAAATGAAGCTTTGAATAGCGAGGTAAGCGTAGTCTCCCCTCTGCAAAGTCTCTACAAGCTCAAGCTTGCGATTTCTGACGCTCGTGCCTCTTTTGGCAAAGAAGTCGCGTATCGCCGTAGGTCCAGAGGCGCTGCGCCGGGTGGCATTAGACTGGCGTCGGCGGCATACATTGGCAGCAAGGCGTCGAAATTCGGATCGTTGATCGCAGCATCCCATTGCGCATCGAGTTTCGTCATGTCTTCAGGGAGCGGGTCCGCCCGAGAGAGGGCCCGCGATCCAGACGCGACGCCCTCCTAGACGGCGCGCCCACATCGCAAGACGGCGAGGCTCGATCTGACTTAACGTACAGCCCTTATTCGGAAACAGCGAGAACGGTCAGGCCCCTGGTGCGCTTGTGGGGTGTCTCGAATTCGATCCGCTGCCCCGGCGATAGGCCGATCAAGGCCGCTCCAACAGGCGTCAGGACCGAGATCCGATTGAGTTCGATGTTTGCCTCATGCGGATAGACCAGCACGATCTCTCGGCTCGCACCCGTTTCGTCATCGCGATAGGTTACTTTCGACCCCATCCTGATCACACCTCGCAAGTTGTTCTCGTCCGTCACCGTGGCACGTTCCATTTCTCGAGCCAGAAAATGGGCGACTCGCGGAAACAGATCCATGCTCGAATTGGCCAAAGAACTGAGACGCCGCGATTCGTCCTCAGTGATCTTGATCGGCGGCAACACCGGCTGTTCTCGCAGGCTCTCAGCTTCGAAATTGCGCATTGATCGCTCCTATGCTGCAGTTGGTCCGGGGTCGTCATCGAACTGGTTGCCTGACCGCCTCGTCCCTCTCCGGAAGAGTGGGACGACCTTTGAATCCGATGGGGTCAGGCTTTGGACCCTGACGACATTCAGACATCCGGCGACAAAGTACGGCATCTGATCGCCGACCTGCAGTCCGATCAAAGCCGCACCCAGCGGGGTCAACACCGAAATGGAGGCGGGATCCGACCAGCACTCCTCGGGCCAGACCAATTGCACGGTGCGACGCGGAACGCCCCAATTCGTGCAATGAGTGACCCATGATCCGATCGTCACGAACGGACGGACGTTGTCCGCTTCGTCCGGGACGATATCGGCGCGGTTGATTTCGCCCATGAGGAATATCCCGTCCAAATCTCCTTTTTGGACGGCGAGGCGGGCGAGCTGTTCGAGCCGCGGATAGTCTGATGCGGTCAGCGCGATTTTTGGAAGAGGCAGCACGGCACACTCCTTCTGCTTCAAGACGACCTCTCGAGTGGAGGTCACGAAAGCTGGAAAAGAGCCCGGACGGCGCGAACACCGTCCGGCTAACCGCCTGCTTGGAGGCGGCCGGCGTGAAGAGCAAAACGCGCGGTGCGCGCATCAATGTCGATGACATAAGCCATGATGCTCTGACTATAGTAGTTCATTTCCCTGGAAACATTGCGACGAAACCGCACAGCACCTGTGCACGCGAAGTATCGAGAGGGGACAAAGGGACGTCGTTGGAGTGAGAGGGGCGGACAATCACGCGGGACTGCCTGGCTGCGTAAGAACATGCGTCGAAAGATTACATCGCGTGGGATGGCCAGGCTGGCGTTGCTGCAGGCGATCACTCTTGTCGCTTCACCGGTAGGCCTGGGCGGTTTGACGTGAATGTGAGCCGTAGTTCTACAGAGCCATTGTTATAGTCGGCGTCGATCGCTTGCACCTGCGATGGAACACTGAACGGGCGCCATGACATGCGATACCGCTCCGAAGTCAGCCCAGCTGAGGACACCGAGCCGGTCGAGATGAGTGGCTGGCAGGTGATCGCGCTCTGCGGATTCTACGCGTTGCTCGGCGCTCTCGCGGCCGTCGTCGCCGCTGCGACTGGCACGCTTCCACACTGGATCTGAACCGCTCGATTGCGGAGCCAGTGTCCGCCAGAATGGCGGTTTCCGGGTCAAACCAATCACAATGGCGCTAAATCTAGCAGTGGAGATATCGATCCGCCTCGGCTAAGCAATTGAGGATCAGCGAAGCATCTCTCCACCTCGCAGCCTGGGGCAATGAAACGCAAATGTTCCTGCTTGCCGTTCTTGTCCTTCCTTTCGCAGGAAGCTTTATTGCGGCACTCTTGCGGGTCAATGCACGCAACGCTGAAGCATGGCTCGCTGGATCGATCGCACTTACAGCTTTTTGCCTCATCGGCGCGGCTTATCCGAACGTGACGAATGGCCGCGTTGTCGGGTGGCGAACGGACTGGGTCGCTGAACTTGGACTCGCATTTGTGCTGAGGCTTGACGGGTTCGCATGGGCCTTCGCCATGCTGATCACCGGCATCGGCTTTCTGGTGGTGCTGTATGCCCGCTACTACATGTCACCCAGTGATCCCGTTCCGCGGTTTTTCTCCCTCCTGCTCGCCTTCATGGGGGCAATGCTTGGAATCGTGCTCTCCGGCAACCTGCTGCAACTTGTTTTTTTCTGGGAGCTGACCAGTCTCTTTTCATTCCTGCTGATCAGTTACTGGCACCACAACGCGGCTGCGAGAGACGGCGCGCGCATGGCGCTGGTGATCACGTCGACGGGCGGGCTTTGCCTCTTCGCTGGCGTGCTGCTGATCGGGCACATCGTCGGCAGCTATGACCTGGAGCAGGTGCTGGCTTCCGGCAACGTGATCCGTTCGCACGCGCTTTATGTCCCCGCACTCGTTCTGATCCTTCTCGGCGCTCTGACCAAAAGCGCGCAATTCCCGTTYCAYTTCTGGCTGCCGCACGCGATGGCCGCTCCAACTCCCGTTTCCGCTTATCTCCATTCGGCAACAATGGTGAAAGCCGGAGTGTTCCTTCTGGTGCGGCTCTGGCCGGCAATGGGTGGAACGAATGAATGGCTGTGGCTGGTGGGCTCGATCGGCCTGATCACGTTTTTTCTGGGCGCGTTTCTCGCCGTGTTCCAGCAGGATCTGAAGGGGCTACTGGCCTACTCGACGATCAGCCATCTCGGACTGATCACGCTTTTGACCGGACTCGATACCCCATTCGGGCAGATCGCGGCGATTTTCCATATCATGAACCACGCGACCTTTAAGGCATCGCTGTTCATGGCGGCCGGCATCATCGATCACGAAACCGGCACGCGCGACATCCGCCGCCTTAGCGGGCTATGGGCCTTCATGCCGATTACGGCGACGCTGGCCATGGTGGCTGCCGCGGCAATGGCGGGAGTGCCGTTGCTGAACGGTTTTCTGTCGAAGGAGATGTTTTTTGCCGAGACGATCGAGGTCCATGACAATTCCCTCGTCGATCAGGCGCTGCCGTACATCGTCACTCTCGCCAGCACGTTCACGGTTGCCTATTCACTGCGCTTTATTCGCGACGTGTTCTTCGGCCCGGCTCCAACCGGCTTGCCACGCGTTCCACATGAGCCGCCCCTGTTGATGCGACTTCCGGCCGAACTGCTCGTGCTGGCATGCCTCGTCGTCGGCGTCGCGCCGGCTCTCACCGTAGCGCCGATCCTCGATACGGCTGCTCGGGCGGTTCTCGGCTCCGCGATGCCGGAGTACAGCCTTCGTCTCTGGCACGGAATTACGCCCGAACTTCTGATGAGCATAGTAGCGATGGTCGGGGGGTTGGGCGTCTACGTCATGCTGCGCTCCTACCTGCTCGTGCACGAGGGACCGCCGTTGCTCGGTCGCATCAACGGTAAGCGGATCTTTGACTGGGTGTTGGTGACGTTGTCCTGGCGCCTTGCGCGATGGCTCGCCACCAATCTCGGGACGAGACACCTCCAACCACAATTGCGAATCTTGGCTGGCGTGGCGTTCGTCGCTGCCCTGCTACCCCTGTACGCCCGCGGCCTCTCGCTGACGGGACCATCAGGGCGTGAATTCGACCTCGTCTTCGGATCACTCTGGGTGGTGGGCGTCGGTTGCGCGGTAGGAGCCGCGGTCCAGGCCAAATTTCATCGGGTGGTCGCGCTGATACTGCTCGGGACCGTGGGCCTCGTCACCTGCGTCAGCTTCGTCTGGCTGTCCGCTCCCGATGTCGCGCTGACGCAGATCGTCGTTGAGACGGTTACGACGGTTCTCCTATTGCTCGGCTTGCGGTGGCTGCCAAAACGCATTGCTCAATCAAGCCCGGACGAGGCACGCGGCAGCATTCGGTGGCACCGCGCTCGCGACTTCTCCATCGCGCTCCTCGCCGGGCTCGGTTTGGCCACCCTCGCTCTGGCAGCTATGCAGCTCCCGGATAATCACAGCATTTCACGATACTTCGTGGAAAACGCATACACGAAGGGTGGCGGAACCAATGTGGTGAACGTCATCCTGGTTGATTTCCGCGGGTTCGATACGCTCGGCGAGATCACGGTGCTTGCGGTCGTCGCACTGACCGTCTTCGCGCTTTTGCGCCGTTTCCGTCCGGCCCCCGAAAGCATTCCCGTTCCCGAACAGCAGCATGCCCAGGATACCCACGACGAGGCTCATCCCGATCGACAGAAGGGCGACACTGCCAAGGACACGCTTGCTACCGCGGCATTGATGATGGGGCTGCTGTTTCCCGTGATCGGCGTCGTGGCCATTTTCCTTCTATTGCGCGGGCACGACCTTCCGGGCGGCGGCTTCGTCGCCGGCATCGCAATGGCGACAGCGTTCATCCTGCAATATATGGCTCGCGGCACGGTTTGGGTGGAAGCTCGTCTTCACGTCATGCCGGTGCGTTGGATGGGTTTCGGCCTCTTGCTGGCAGGGTGTGCGGGAGCTGCCGCCTGCGTTTTCGGACACCCCTTCCTGACCTCGTACTTTGCATATGCCGAATTGCCTCTGCTCGGTCGCGTCCCCACGGCCAGCGCTCTTCTCTTCGATATCGGTGTGTTCTCGCTCGTCGTCGGCGCCACGGTCTTGATGCTCATCGCAATCGCGCATCAATCGCTGCGTCGCTACGGCGTGCCGCTCCAGGCGGGGCAACGCGGGCCCGGTGAGCGACCGAAAGAGGGGTTGGTGTAATGGAGCTTAGCCTGGCCATCGGCATAGGTGCGCTTGCGGCGTCCGGCGTGTGGCTGGTCCTCAGGCCGCGCACGTTTCAAGTCATCATCGGGCTTTCGTTGCTCTCTTACGCCGTCAACCTCTTCATCGTGGCCATGGGGCGGGCGCGGACGGGAGCGCCGGTGCTGATCGCAAAGGAGATCGGGGATGCAATGAAACATGCTGACCCGCTACCACAGGCGCTCGTATTGACTGCAATCGTCATCAGTTTTGCGACGACGGCGCTGTTCCTTGTCGTTCTCCTCGCGTCGCGCGGCCTGGCTCGCACCGATCACGTCGACGGTCAGGAGCCCGAGGCGTGAGCGGAATCGCAAATCTGGTCGTTGCGCCCATCGTCCTGCCCCTGCTTGCCGGTGCAGGCATGCTGCTCTTGAATGGAGAGCGGCACCGCAACATAGTGGCATCCGTCAATGTCGCCGCAACGGTTGCACTCGTTTGCGTCGCGATGATCTTGCTCGGAATGTCTGATTCGGGTCACCCCGGAATCAGGGAAGTTTATCGCCTGGGCGATTGGCCCGCTCCTTTCGGAATTGTCCTCGTTCTCGATCGGCTCTCCGCGCTCATGCTGCTCCTGACCAGCATCCTGGCGTTGGCGTCGGTTGTGTTCTCTCTTGCCCGTTGGCACCGGACAGGCGCGCATTTCCATCCGCTCTTTCAGTTTCTGTTGATGGGCCTCAATGGTGCCTTCCTGACCGGCGATCTCTTCAACCTGTTTGTCTTCTTCGAGTTATTGCTGGCCGCTTCGTACGGCCTTCTGCTGCATGGTTCCGGTCTCGCACGGGTGAAAGCTGGGTTGCACTACATCGTCGTCAATCTGGTCGCGTCGCTGTTGTTCCTGATCGGGGTCAGCCTGATCTATGGCGTCACCGGGACGCTCAATATGGCGGACCTCTCGGCGCGGATACCTACAATCGCTGCGGAGAGCCGCGGTTTGCTCGAAGCAGGCGCCGGCATGCTGGCGGTGGCCTTCCTGCTCAAGGCCGGCATGTGGCCCCTGTGTTTCTGGCTGCCGACGGCCTACGCAGCCGCGAGTCCACCGGTGGCGTCGATCTTTGCGCTCATGACCAAGGTCGGCGCGTATATCATCCTGCGTCTATCGCTGTTGCTTTTTGGTGAGGGCAGCGGCGCGTCAGCGGGCTTCGGTAGTGACTGGCTGTTGTGGGGCGGGTTGGCGACGATCGCATTCGGAGCAATCGGCACATTGGCATCCCAGGACACCGCCCGTCTCGGCGGCTTTTCGGTGCTGGTATCCTCCGGAACCGTACTGGCAGCCACAGGGACCGGACAAGTCAGTGTCACCGGTGGAGCACTGTTTTACCTGGTCAGCTCGACTCTCGGCATCAGCGCGTTCTTCCTTCTGGCCGAACTCATCGAGCGCGGCCGCGAACCCGGAGCTGATGTGATCGCCGTCACCCGGGAAGCTTATGGAGAAGATGATGACGCGGACGATACGGAAGAGGAGGTCGGCATGGCCATTGTGGCCACGATGGGGTTGCTCGGCGTCGCCTTTATGGGGTGCGCGCTAGTCATCGCCGGGCTCCCGCCGCTGTCGGGGTTCATAGCCAAATTCGCGCTGCTGACGGCGGCGCTTCGTCCTGCAGACATGCATCCGGGCGGTGCCGTTCCTGGCAGTGGATGGGCGCTCCTGTTGGCGCTCCTCGTATCCAGTTTCGCGGCGTTGGTCGCGCTGACCCGAGCAGGTATACGCTCCTTCTGGGCCTCGCCAGATCGCGCCGTGCCGCGTGTGCGCTTGATCGAGATGGCGCCCATCATGTTCCTGTTGATCATTTGCGCGGCCCAGACAGTGCTCGCCGGTCCGGTGATGCGTTTCATGCAGGCAACGGCGCAATCGCTGCACGCGCCGGCGGGCTACGTCAGCGACGTCCTGGAGATCAGCGCCCAAGGCAGTCGAAAGGCGGGYGGCAAATGACGCGATTCCTGCCCTTTCCGCGGATGAGCTTCTGTCTGCTCGCATTGTGGCTACTGCTCAATCAGGCAGTCACGATCGGACATGTCCTCCTCGGTTGTGTGATTGCGCTCGTCGGCGGGCGGTTTCTCACCGTACTGGAGTTACCAAGCACGCGCGTCAGGCGACCCGGCGTCCTTCTACGCCTGCTGGGATTGGTGGYGATTGATATCATCCGCTCCAACTTGGCGGTTGGCCGGATCATTCTCGGTTTTGGGCGCCGACAGCGAAAATCCGGATTCGTGAACGTTCCGCTCGATATGCGCAATCCCTACGGACTGGCGTTGCTGGCCTGCATCATTACCTCGAGCCCCGGAACGCTGTGGGTGAACTTCGATGCACAGAAGGGTTTGTTGATGATCCATGTTCTGGACCTGGTCGATGAAGCCGAGTGGATCCGCACGATCAAGCAGCGCTACGAACGCCATCTGCTGGAGATATTCGAATGAGCCAGCTCTTGCTGATCTACGCGCTTTCCGCCGCGCAGGTACTTCTGGTGTTGGCTATCGGCTGTGGCGTGGTCCGCATCTTTCGCGGGCCGCGGGCACAGGATCGCGTTTTGGGCTTCGACACGTTGTCCGTGAACGCGATGTTGTTGCTTCTGACGTTCGGGATTCGATCCGGCGAAACGCTCTATTTCGAAGCGGCCCTGGCCATGGCCCTCTTCGGTTTTGTTGGTACGGTTGCGCTGGCGAAGTTTCTGCTGCGCGGCGAGGTGATGGAATGAACGGCATCGAACACCTGCCGCCCTGGGCTGCGGCTCTCACGGCATTTCTCCTGCTTGTTGGCGCCGCCGTCACACTGGTCGGTTCGCTGGGCCTTTTGCGGCTCGGCACATTCTACGAGCGGGTCCACGCGCCGACGCTCGGGACAACGCTGGGCACCGTATTCATTGCAGCTGCTTCAATCGTTTGCTTTTCGGTACTTCAGAGCAGGCCAGTGCTGCACGAAATCCTAATCATCGGGCTTGGCGTGGTAACCACGCCTATTGCCTTGACCGTATTGGTGGGCGCAGCGCGATTTCGCGATACTGCCGAAAAGAGTGCGCAGGTTCGCGGACCAGAGGGCAATTAGCGCGAGACGCGCGATTTCTTGCAGCAGGTTCCTTGACCGGCGAGTCGGCCAATCCAGGCTAAATGTCGCATTTGATTTCCTGCATCGCATGGCCACCTCTAAGTGCATGATGTATGATGCTGAGTAGTAAACGAGTTCGCCGAAGTCTTTGCAGATTGGCCGCCTGATCGGAGGCAATCAGCCCCGAACTCAGTGCACGTCGCGGCCGCGAGGGCTCTAGCTCGCTGCCCCGCAGGGCGATGCACATGCCGCTGGCAAACAAGCCGTACGGCAAACAGAGGCAGTGATGACTACAACGCTACGACGCCGGATTTATAGGACCCAGCTGCAGATCCGCCGGTAACCCGGACGATGCCACATCGTCCGGGACGGCACCTCAATAGTTCTGCAACCAAAGCCGGGAGTTTCTCATGTCAGTGTTTTTCGCGCTGCTCGTCCTGACCTCATGGGTCATGTTCATCTGGATTTCAGATCCCGATGGTTTCCGCGAGGCATTCGCTCGCCGCCAACCGCCAATTCCTCACGACCCTAAAAGGTGACGTTGAGAGGTTCACCTCCGTCACCGCGTACAACAGTTGCTTATGAGCGAGAAAAATATCGTGCTCCGGATGTTCGCGGCGCGATGCTTGGTTGCTTCTCGGCTACAGATCGTCGGTCCAAGCCAATCTGGTGGATTAGATTGAACGAAGCCGGCACGCGACAGCGTCATAGGCCCTCCGCAAGGCAACCGAATTGCCGCGCTGGTCGAACTTGGCAAGCCATCGTTCTTGCTGCCGTTCGCAATTACAAGGATTATGACATGAACATCGTAGCTGCGACAGATTTCTCGACGCGCTCCAACCGCGCTCTGCGGAAGGCCGGCCTCTCAGCGCGCTCCCTTGATGCAAAGCTGCACCTTGTTCATGTCGTCGACGATGATCAGCCAAAAGAGCTGGTCCGCATCGAAGAGCGTGAGGCACAACGGGTGCTGGTTGAGCAGATCGTATCCATGCCGGAGCTGCAAAACGTTCAGTGCTATCCGACTGTGGTCAAGGGCCATCCTTTTGACGGGATACTGCGAGCGGCTGCAGCAGCCGACGCGGATCTCGTTGTAATGGGAGCCCATCGCAAGCAGTTTCTGCGCGATATCTTCACGGGCACCACAATCGAGCGTGTTATTCGCGGAGGAAGGTATCCTGTTCTGATGGTGAACAACGAGGCGCAGCGGCGCTATGAACGCGCTCTAGTGCCAGTTGATATGTCGGATACATCGGCCGATGCAATTCGCGTGGGCCTGTCCACCGGACTCTTGGCGGAGGGCACGATTCTTCACGCCTTCTCGCCGATGGCGAAAACGCGATTGCTCAGCTCTGGTGCGAGCGGGGCTGTAATCAGCGGATATGTCGATAGCGAGCGTCAAAAGGCAATGGAGGAGCTGACGAAGTTTCTGGTGACGAACAAGCTCGGCACGCAACGATGGTTTCTCCAGGTCGCCGAGGGCGGGCCTATGCAGGTCATCACCCGTGCTGTTTCGGAGAGGCGGCCTGACATGCTGGTGATGGGCACGCACGGCCGATCTGGCATGCTTCGGGCGTTGATCGGGAGCGTAACGGAAGAAGTCCTGCGTTCGTTGAACGTGGACGTTCTCGTTGTTCCTCCCGGCGGCTCTGAACGCACAATAGCAAATTCACCGATCGCCCCTGCCCCAAAGGCGTGACGCGTGCCGCGGCTCATCGCTCGCGAGCGAGTCATGCGCGCTCCGCCTGCAAACCGGCGGCGATCTGGCAAGAGACCCCCAAGAAATCGACGCCGTCTCTTGGTCTCCGCCCGCGCTAGGCGTCGGCCAGCCGTGTTCGCAGGGCCGGCGACCCCTCCTTTCAGCGAACAACGGCTCCCACTCTGCCGGGTTGGTCGATAGACTAGCGGCGTCTTCGTTCAGCGTCGCGCGCAGCCGGCTTTGCTGCGTGTGGTTTAGTCGAGCCCCGCGTGATTTTCAACGGATCGCTGGCCGGAAAGGTTTGCTGCAATTGCCGGTCCAGCTCCTCGTCGAGTTCTCGCTTCTCCCGCTGCTCCGATGTTTCGTAGTGCTTTGGCATTGCTCAATCTCCGCGTTTAGCACTTGGTGACCGGCCGTCTGCCACCAAAGAATTGTGGCGCCAAATACGCACAGTTGACGTTAAAGCGAGCGGAATTGAGGATTTAGAATCAACAAAGATCTTGGGGCAACAGCGCAGTGCTCGGGGCACCAATGCGGAGTTCGTGGTGCCGAGGCGCTCTACACCGGCAGGTTGCAGTCTGGTGATGCACTGCGCAAGCGCATGCAACGCTTCGAGTACCTGGCCCTGCGCTGTTGCGCCTAAGATCGGGCATTCCTGTCGGGGTGACGTAGATCCGGCGGATCAATTGTCCGGTCCGGGTCAATCGCTGCACGGGCGAGCCAGCGGTAAGTCCGGCTAATGTCGGCCATCCCGCCGAAAGCGGAAGTAACTTCAGAACATTTGCAATAGGCCGGTGCGGGTCGAATGCCTTGACGTGTTGAAGCTCTGAAATCGGAACCTCGAATCATGCGCTAGGAACTCAGCGACTGTGAGTGGCCGCCATTCCACCGACAAGAGCGAGAGCAACCCTCTAAAGATCGAGTCTCAGAGCTTGTTGAACAATTTCAATCGAGAGTACACCAGTCGACGCGTCGCTTCCACGACTGCGGGCAGGATCTTGTACGGAACCACTTCATCCGGCATAGCTGACAGCGCGTCATCCAGGCTACGACGCCAAGCCACCCTGAGCTCAGTGTTCACATGAATAATGTTTATGCCGGCATCTATGGCACTGACGAAATCGACATCCTCCGTTCCCGACCCGCCATGAAGCGTAAGCAACGTCCCAGTGGCTCGCTTGATGGCCGCAATCCTTTCAATGTCCAGGTGCTTTCTAGTCTTTCCCTCAACCATGCTCCGCAGCATGCCGTGCATGTTGCCGACCGCAGGGGCCAAGATGTGTATACCGGTCGCCTCGACAAAGGCCTTGGCCTGCTCCGGATCAGTTAACCCGCGGCTGAAATCAGGGGCAGCATCATGGATCCGCGAGCCCGTTCCGATGTCGCCGATTTCACCTTCTATCAGGATCGACGGATTGATGTCTTTGAGCATTTCAACCGCTGCTTTGGTTTTCCGGATATTTTCGTCGATCGGAAGAGCTGAGAGATCGAACACGATGGAATTGAAGCCAACTTTTGCGGCGGCCATCGCCGATTCCAACGAGTGGGTGTGATCGGCGTTAAGATAGACTGGGAGTCCTTCGCCATCGCGGAAGCTTGCGACCAGAGCCGATATTTGCCTATCACCGAGAAGCTCGCGTTCGCCCTCTGAAACCCCGACGACGACAGGAACCTGCAGGTCCTTGGCCGCCGCCACGATGCCCTTCAGTGTCCATAGATCCGATACATTGAAGTGACCGACCGCGATCTTCTTCTTTTGGGCGTCCTGATAGGTTGTAAGCAGATTTTTCACTATTCCCTCCCAATACGAGCGGACGATTGCCGACTGAATAATTTTGTCGATGTTCGAGCCATCGAGACATTTGTGGCCTAGCCTGCGCAGATCGATACCGAAATCCGCTGCAGTAACAGACGGCGCGCCCTGGAGCGGGAGTGCCAGCGCAACACCGATCAGCTGGCGCGCCAGCCATCGTCAAGCCGATTACTGTGAACTACAGTGCGACTGTCGAGGAAGCTCGCACGGATAATTCACGTGCTGTTGTGTTTCCCGAGTGCTGCAACAGCGTAGCGATCGCCCCCGACCACCTCCAGATGGCCGGCGGCTGGCAGGGTCAGCTATGCCACGGGTTGTTGTGGATCCAAGTGCACGCGTTTGGCTTGCGAAATGTGGGATCGCGATATTCGATGTAGTCGAAGTTCACCGTCCCGAACGTTGTCTGAGGCTTCTTTAAAGCCGAGCAAGTCTGAACCTCGATAAATTCGCTCTTGAAATTACCGCGGGGAAAAGCCGCGATGACTTGGTCGCGTTGCTCTGGCGTGTACTCATCATATCCAATCCCGACGACGTCCACCAAAACACCCGCGTTTGTGAGAGCGATCTCGGGCCGCATATACTGGGGGATACCAGGCGTGGTGTGTAGGGCGATGGCTTCCCACACCAGATCCGCCTTCGATTCGGAAATGCCATGGCTCTTGAGAAATTCGCGCGCTGCATCTGCGCCATCGACTTCAAAACGTTTTGTCTCGGTATGATAGGTGTCGATAAGGCCCAAGTCATGAAACAGCGCAGCGACATAGAGCAGTTCAGAGTCGAATTTCAGGTTCTGGCGGACACCCTTCATCGCACCAAACACAAAGACTCGAACCGAGTGGTTAAACAACATCTCGGTTTCGTGGTGCCGCACCAGTTCGGTGGCTTCGCGCGCGATCTTGCTATCCGGAATCTTAATGCCGAAACTTACGTCGTTCATTGTTAAACTCCTGTCTTGTGCGCGCTGAACTGCCGACAGCACCGCAATTCATGCCCGCCGACGCTTTAGATCGATACCCACAAGGTAACCCGCGAATGTTGGACCGGAAGTACCCTTCGGTATGACGATACTGCAGTGCGATTGAGGCTGAAAGCAGGGTCTCGCTCGGGCAGTGTGGCTGTCGTTTTCTGATCAGCGGTCCCTGTTCTCGTGGTGCACTCCATGGATTAGGGGCGGCTTGAAGCTCCTGAGGAAGCTCGCCACCCAAATCAAAGAAATGTGCAGGACGCCAAGTACAAACCGCGGGAAATTCACTTCCTGCGAGTAAGGATCAGATGTAGGGAAATTGCGCGAGAGCTGGTTGATGACCAGCTATTGTCGTTCCCGGTCTAGAATTTTAAAATGCGATAAAGGCTACGAAGCCCATCTCTCAAACACGCAGAATCTTGCGGGTTGTGGAGAGCGCCGAGCGTAGGTGTGACTTTTGAACTCGGCAATAGCGCAAGCCGGCGGCTGACTCACATCTTGGTAGGAGTCAAGAATGGGAAGCACTCTCGTCGGTAATGGTCCTGCTGATTCTTCTATGTTGGCATGGCGAGTACACAAATTCGGCGCGCCGGACGTGATGATATTTGAACGGGTCCCAAGGCCAGATCCTGGTCCGGGCGAAGTTCTTGTCGATGTTCACGCAGCAGGCGTCGGTCCCTGGGACGGCTGGATCAGGGCCGGCAAGAGCGCGTTGCCGCAGCCTCTTCCTCTCACGCTCGGCTCCGATCTGTCCGGAACGGTCGCGGCCGTGGGATCGGGCATTTCGGACCTGGCTGTCGGAGATCAGGTTTACGGAGTGACCAACACTCAGTTCCTTGGTGCTTACGCAGAATACGCGGTGGCCTATGCTGCGATGCTTGCGAAGAAACCAAGCTCGCTGAGCTATGCCGAAGCGGCTTCCGTTCCCGTCGTTGCGGTCACGGCGTGGCAAGGTCTGTTCGACCACGCTCGCCTCGAAGCCGGGCAGACGGTTGTCATTCATGGAGCTGCGGGAAACGTTGGAGCCTACGCGGTTCAGCTCGCTCGTCGCGCTCGGCTTCGTTCAATCGCGACGGCTGGGGCGAAGGACGTCGAGTACGTGAGGTCCCTCGGTGCCGACGAAGTATTGGACTATCATACGCAACGCTTCGAGGAAGAGGTGAAGGACGCGGACGCGGTACTGGATCTCGTCGGGGGCGAAACGCAAATGCGTTCTTTTCAGGTTCTTCGCTCGGGCGGCAAGCTGATCTCCGCTGTGTCCCAGCCCGATCAAGACCGCGCAAAGTCCCGCGGGGTCACCGCAGCCTTCTTCTTGGTGGAAGTGACCACCGAGCGGCTGCGCACAATCGCCGATCTCATTGACCGCGGCGAACTGAAAACCCGCGTCGGTGTAGTTCTGCCTCTCGCCGATGCGCGAGACGCGCACATGATGTTAGAAGGCCGACGATCACCGCCGAAAGGAAAGATCGTTCTCAACGTAGAGGCCACGGGCGAAGTCACCGCGCCCGCTTGAATTCGGGCTAACGATGAGCGTCGCGGCAAGCAGGTGTGGAGGGCCGCCAACTCCCGCGGGGACCGGGAACAATTGCTGAGAACGCTTTGGCTTGTGGGCTCTGCTTGTATCACCCATCGCTGGTGCCGTCGTCAACGCAGGTTTCAGCCCGTCGACCCAACGCCGAGCACATCGTCGCACTCAATCGCCAAGCTACGCGGAGGGACGCGCCTCATTCGACGTCGACGACAAAAGTCTGGTTTCGGCTTCAAGRTCTTCTTGTGAAACTCCGAAGCCTCTTCGAACTGAAAGCTCTCCATGTGGGAGAACCGGACCACTGAGGGATCGCTTCGCCTATTGCCCGACAGCCCAGCGCGACTTCCGCATCAGATTGCTGAAGTCCCTGCGACGGAAACCAGGGTCCTTGTAGGCCATTACATCGGCCAAACCGGTGCCTTGGGTGGTTTCAGGACGGTGCTTGAGGCTGTCGTAAAGGGCCTGCAGGAAGCCTTCCGCGAATTGTGGCGGACGCGGATAAACCGTCTCGACAGCGCTCCGCTGCGCGGCAGTGAAGTCGTCATAGCCGGCGCCGACAAGGTCCATGTTGGCTCCTTCGGCAAGAAGTGCCGCGATGGGGTACAGATGCGGGGAAATTCCATTTGTCGTATGCAGTGCGATCGCAAGCCAGACGCTCTGGCCATCAGCTTCCGAAATGCCGTGACTCCGCAAAAAATCGCGTGCGGCATTCGCGCCATCCACTTCATAGCGCAGGTGACTTTCCCCATAACTTGCAGTCAGTCCATAATCATGGAACATGGCCGCTATGTAGAGAAGTTCCGGATCAAAGGTCAGACCCTTGCGCTTTCCTGCCAAAGCAGCCCAATAGTAAACGCGCATGGAGTGCTGAAACAGCAAATCGTTTTCGGTATCGCGAATGACCTGAGCTGCATCGCGCGACAATTTGCTGTCCGGAATTCTTATCTCCGAAACCTCCTCGACGGCGTTCGGAACCGCTTCCGCAATTTTAGGCGTGACCGTTTCGGCCTGACCGTTTGGTGCCAAGGCGGATCCGGCGACCAATGCGAGGGCGGCCCAGGTGAGAGTGGTACGAACATTCATGTCGTTCTCCTCTGTAGCCGGAGATGGCGTGTATGGGGCTAGAACGTGCTTTCGCCCTGGCATCGACCATTGGAGTTTCCCTGTTGGAGGTCGAAAAGACTCGCCTCAGGCAAACAACACACGCTCTTGCGCTTATTCCGTAATCTTTACGAATCCCTGCTGAACGAGCTGTGTCGTCCTCGCCATGGCATCCGTATTGACTTTGATGCCGGGTAGCAGATCGGCATTGCCCCAGTTGTGAGCCTTCGCGGTCGCTCCGCACAGCTCGATACGCACACTGCGCTTCATCAGGTCTGCCACAAGGTCCTTATAGGGATTGCCGGTCGCGATATTTCGATCAGCGTTGTAAGCAGTGTCGTGCAGCGTCACGTGGCCGGCATTCGTGTGAAAGACGGCGATAACCTCCGATTCGGCCTTCGCGTGGGCGATGTCGTTGGTGATCAGCTGAAGGTGGAAAATGGAAGCCGGCAGATCGCCTTCGAACGCCAACGCGCCGATGCTATACACTGTCTTCACGTCCTTGAGCGTTACCTGAATATCGATGTGAAGCGGCTTCTCGGAGGCAGACATATCCATACTCCTTTCACTGGAAGAACGGGTGATGGCCATCATTTGAGRGGACCGTCAGACGCCCTCGTAAACCAGTCGGGTGAAGAGCGCCGGGGTGATGAGGAACTGGCCCCATATCGCATCGAACGCCGCGGTCGGCTTGGCGGCGATCGCGTCATCGAGCGATCGGCCCTGCTGCTTGAGCTTGCCGACATTGTCGCGGATTGCGATAAGCATGTCGCGGTAGGCCGCAAGTTCAACCTTGTTGCTGACAGGGTTGCCGTGCCCCGGGATGACGATCGTCTTGTCGGTTACGGCGGCAACATTCGCCTCGGCCGCCTTGATCATCCCGTCGATGTTTCCGCCGGTTGAATAGTCGATGAACGGATAGATGCCGTTCCAGTAGGTATCGCCACAATGAAAAATGTCCGCTTCGGGGATCGTCACCGATAAGTCGCTATCGGTGTGCGCGGGACCGTAATATTCAAGGAGAAGCGTGGACCGGTTGAGCTTCAGGGCTTTCTCAGACGAGAAGGTTTCGGTCGGAACGGCCGATAGCGGAGGAGACGGGAAGTTGAAATCCCAGTCCGCAACTCTCTGGGCAACTAGCAGATGCTTGTGGGTGTTCTCATGGGCGATGATGGCTGCCCCTTCCGCATTTAGCCATTGATTTCCGTCCGTGTGATCGAAGTGCCAGTGCGTGTTGATCAGGTGCGAAATTGGCTCGCGGCTCAAACTGTTCGCAGCCTCTAGGATGCGCGGACGGGATGCGGTGATGCCGGCGTCAATGAACACCTTGCCGTCGGCGCCTGTCATGACCGCGATATTGCCGCCAGAGCCCTCGAGGACGCTGACATTGTCGCGCAACTTATGGACTTTGATGGCCGCTTTGGCGGCGTCGTCGCGGATGAGGTCCACAATGTTGCGCGCTTCCGCGAAAGCCTGTCGCGGCGAGAGCCAGCCGCCCGTGGCCGCTACTGTAGTCGCCGCCACGCAGCACAGGCAGAATCCGCGTCGTGACATGATATCCTGGTTGAGGGTCACCATGGGTTTCTCCAATGGATGTCCGCAAACGGGCTAGCGCCACAACGCGGCGTCGCGCATGATGCTTGCGACGTGAATGATGGTCATGCGGAAAACGCCTGTTGGCCCACCATCATCTCTTCTGCAATGCTCTTCGTAGCCTTATCGCTATCGACTTAACCTTGCATATCCGGAGCGATAAGCGCAGATCCGTCGCCGAGCCGCTCAGTCCTCAGGAGGAACTCACGGTTGCTTTGCGGCCGCCGTGCATGCACAGAACCACGGGACCGTGACGTAATAAACCGTAACACCATTTGTCTTGATCCGCTTGTGAATCGTTTCCACGGAGCTACTATTGGAGTCCTGCATTCGTCCTTGGACTTGCTCTAGGACAGAGTTGCTCAGCTTTGGCAGATCTCGTCAGCCCCGCCGGTGCTGCTCTCGAGTTGGGGCGCAATCGCTGTATAGCAGCTTACCAAATTCTAGTTGGTCCTTTCTCGCGGGTCTTTCGAGATCGCACTTAAGATTAGACACACCGGCATGATCATCCTGATTGGCGACCCACAATCAAATCGACGGCCTCTCGAGGTTGCTCCTCCATGATCCAGTGCCCAGACTTCATTGTGGCAGCGCTCTAGACGTTTCTCGGGACGGCGCGCTCGCGTAGCTTGGGCAAATGTCCCTCGGAAGCGCCTTCTGCCCGTGGTGACCTTCGACTTTCGGACCGTCGCGCCTTACCGCCTTCGCAACTCACAAAATTCCCGCCGCTGGGTTTAGGCCAACGACGGGCAGTTCGCACGTTCCCCGCTATAGCGGGGCTCGGTGGCCGCGCCACAGCTGCAAGGCGGCGGCCCCCTGCAGTCTCCGCGATAGCCTCAAATCCAAGGACCTCCAGATGAGGCGACTTCGCCGCCTAGGTCGGAAGCACTGCGACCCATTTTTGGTGCTGGCCTGTTTCCGACCTTGTGGCCTAGTTTGAGTTTATGTCGGCCGGCAGACAGACGAGCCGCGTTAATTTCTGATTCACTTGTCCCATCATCTGCTGACGGGACAGATCCATGAACATGCCATTAAACGTGGCAGCCTCTCCTTTGCGAAAGCAAGCAGCCAATACGCTTCTCCGCGCGCGTAAACTTCCGCCCGGCCCTTACCGCAACGACCTACGCCAATTGGGCATGGGGCTGTTGAAGCTGTATAAGGGGGCCTCGGAGCTAACATTCGAACAATCGAGAGGAGAATGGAGTGTGACAAGTAACGCGCCTCACCTGATTGGCGAAGACGAAATCATCGGCCGGAGGGGGCGCAGTGAACTCGCGGACTTGCCGCTGGTCATTCAGCAGACGCGAGCGATAGTTGAGGCAAGTCGCAGTCGTTTGGAGCGAAGCCACCGATTGTTGCAGCAGCGATCTTACTCCGAGGAACTAAGGAAGTGAACTAGGGCCGCCTCGGTGGGACGGCCTCCCTGCTTTTCGAGCTCGCGAAAGTAGTCCAAAAGCTCCGCCTCGATCTCGCGGACATGGTTTGACGTGGGTCTGCGATAAACGCGGTCAACATCAACGCGCGCTCGGTCTTCTCTAGCGCTTTCAGAACAAAAAGTTCACCGCGAACTGTGTCTTTACTGGTTTGAAAGGGCGATCTCCCGAGTCACGCCGCAATTTTCAATTGTGAAAAGTCGCCCAAAGTCTGGATTTGAGCGATTTTGTCTTCGTGTAATTTGCGAGTTTAGACCACATACATTTAAGTCATTTCGCAACGTTAAAGTGCTCTCCGCCTCATATCGTCAATCCTGCTGCGCTCATCAGCAATCGGAACAGCAGCGCGACAATTCCCAGTGTTGCAACGCTCGCTGCCCAGATGATCACGAGCCAGCCCAGCCGGCTTCTCCAATCTGGTCGATGCTCTGAGGTCACGCGTGCTTCAATGATAGCCCTCGCCGGCCCGGACCTTACCGCGGAAGACATAGTAGGACCACGAAGTGTAGATCAGGATGAAGGGGATAATGAAAAGCGCGCCGACCAGCGTGAATCCGAGCGATTGAGGCGGACTTGCCGCCTGCCAGATTGAAATGGAAGGGGGAACGATGTTTGGCCAGAGGCTGATTGCCAGGCCGCTGTACCCCAGAAAAAGCAAGCACAACGCCAGCATGAATGGTGCCGCGTGATATCCGTTGGAGAGAGAACGAATCAGCAAGACCGTCGCGACCAATACCAGCAAAGGTACGGGCACGAAGAAAAGAAGGTTCGGAAAGGAGAACCATCTCTGTGCGACGTCAGGGTGAGCGAGCGGCGTCCAGATGCTCACAATGGTGATCGTCGCGATAAGCGCCAACGCTGCCGGTTTCGCCAGAAACGTCATCCGCCGTTGCAATTCGC